>NZ_LWFH01001355.1:0-522 GCF_001635725.1 Oleiphilus sp. HI0066 | reverse complement strand
GTAAGCTGACCAACTGTTTCAATAATAGTGGTTATTCCCTGTGCTATTAAGCTCAGAACAGGCAAACAAAAAAGGCCGCCCGAAGACAGCCTCTTTTTAACTTCTATGAGTCTCGAATTAAGAACTCTTGCCTTACGAGAGAGGATTAGAAGTGTTTTTCGCGCCGCCCGCTTTTAGAGCCCGGTCTTTGATCAAGAGCTGCCAGCGTAGTATTCGACCCCATAAACAAAAAAGGCCACCCGAAGGTAGCCTCTTTTTAACTTCTATTAGTCTCGAATTAAGAACTTTTGCCTTACGAGAATTGGTTAGAAGTGTTTTTTGCGCCGCCCGCTTTAAGCGCACGATCACCAGCGTAGTACTCTTTGTGATCATCACCAAGGTCTGAACCAGCCATGTTTTGGTGCTTAACACATGCGATACCTTGACGGATCTCTTTACGCTGAACACCTTCAACGTAACCAAGCATACCTTGCTCACCGAAATACTCTTTCGCTAGGTTGTCTACAGACAACGCAGTAGTGT
>NZ_LWFH01001354.1:0-794 GCF_001635725.1 Oleiphilus sp. HI0066 | reverse complement strand
CTGCGTACCGCACCCATATCAGGATTGAACAACTCTTCTGCTTCTTCGATTTCTGTAAAGTCAACGTCAGCTGATACTTCAGAACGAAAACGACCAGAGCCTAGTACCGGATCAAGAATACTTGTGATTCGATTATTTAGAACCGACTCTATCTTGCGCGAGTATTCAAATTCACGAGAAACTCTTGCGTCTTCTTCCGTTTCGTTATTCTTAGAAAGCAAATTACCTCGCTGATCTACGACAGTCACGTCACTCTTCATCATCTCGGGTACGCTACCCGCAACGAGGTTAACGATTGCTTCAACCTGCTCTCTTGAAATACCACGCATAGCGGGAACTTCGATCAATACAGAGGCTGATGGTTTGCGTGAATCGCGAACGAAAACGGAACGCTTTGGAATTGCAAGATGGACACGTGCGTGTCGGATATTTCGGAAACTAGAAATCGTGCGTGAAAGCTCACCTTCTAGTCCGCGCTTAAAACGAGTCGACTCCATAAACTGGGAACTACCCAAACCTTGGTCTTGATCTAGTAGCTCATAACCTATCGATTGATCAGACGATATTCCGACAGCGGCCAATTTTATTTTTGCTTGATACAGTTGCTCTGACGCAACTAGAAGCACCCCACTCTGAGGGTCAACTTTAAAATCTATGCCATTTAAATTTAGTACCCGCGTCACTTCTTCCATATCTTGCGCTGCGATGTTTTGCATGGCGGGTTGGTAATTTGGCTCTTGTAACCAGAGGACTAACGCAAGACCTAGTGCAACACTGCCCGCCAAACCAATCAT
>NZ_LWFH01001353.1:0-861 GCF_001635725.1 Oleiphilus sp. HI0066 | reverse complement strand
AACGTCACAAGCTAATCGTATCGCTTGCTACCAAAACGCCAAGCCCTATCTGATTAGCGAAATCATTCAAAACAAGCAAAAAAGCCTGACCTTAGTCATTACCAATGATATGCAAGAAGCAAACGCCTTGGTGAAGGCCTTGGAATTTTTAGGCGACGAAAGTGAAAGCGGTAAGGCATTTATTCTTCCAGACTGGGAGACCTTACCCTATGACAATTTTTCTCCCCACGAAGACATTATTTCTCAGCGTCTATCGACCTTAGCGGCGTTGCGCAGTATGCAAAATGGCGTATTGGTAGTGCCTGTTCAGACCCTGCTTCAGCGCTTGCCGCCCGTTGACTTCATTGCCGCTAATTCGCTGTCTTTGCAAATAGATGGTCGGTTTAATCCCGATGATTACCGACGCTCGCTCGAGCAGGTTGGCTACCGCCATGTCGATACCGTCTATGAGCACGGTGAGTATGCAGTTCGTGGTTCAATATTTGATGTCTACCCAATGGGTAGCGAATTTCCAATTCGTATAGAGTTATTTGACGACGAAATTGAAAGCCTTCGAAGTTTCGATCCAGAAACGCAAAGATCCAAAGAAAAGCTAAAGAGTATCGAACTACTGCCTGCGCACGAATTTCCGTGGGACAGAGCTTCTAGGCTTGCATTTCGTAATCGTTGGCTAGACCAGTTCGATGAGAAAAGCTTCAGCGCGCCAATACTACGCGACATCAAAGAAGGCATTAAACCGCACGGCATTGAGTACTATGCACCTTTGTTTTTTGAATCGATGGCTTCGCTATTTGAGTATTTACCTTATAGCACACAGCTAATCTTTAACGCAGGCTTTGACGATACTTTAAAAGCTGTGTG
>NZ_LWFH01001352.1:0-700 GCF_001635725.1 Oleiphilus sp. HI0066 | reverse complement strand
ATCGCAACGCGATTTTCTTGTGCTTGAGATTCTTTCGGAATTCCGATCAACATAAGGTTGACTCCATATGAGGGTTTGATTCTAAAAAGCTTGGCACTGTGCTTACTGAATCTGATAAGCCCAGTGTTGAATGTGTAAATGCTCTAACATTTGCTAAGAGTTGAGCATCGTTTTTCAATGAGTGTCCGTAACTTGGAATTAGCGATTGAAGCGTGACTAAGTGACTGCCTTGAGTCAGTTCAGGCATACAACGTTCAATGACATCAAGCATTGCTGATACACAGGTCGACGCACCTGGGGAGGCACCCATAAGTGCCGCCAAAGAGCGATCTTTGGTTGCTAATACTTCTGTTCCAAATTCCAAAGAGCCTTTTCCTCGTGCTCCTGTTTTAATGATTTGCACGCGCTGACCAGCACGGCGTAACTGCCATTCGCTATGATCAGCGTGTGGTAAGAACCCATTTAAGTGAGTAAGTCTTGCGTCACGTGAACTGAGTGCTTCTTTTACTAAGTACTGCGTAAGAGACCAGTTGTTACGAGCAACGTGTAAAAGGTTGGCAATATTGTCTAAACGCACGCTACGAATAAGATCTAGGATGTTGCCTTGTTTTAAAAATTTCGTCGTAAAGCCTGCAAATGGTCCGAACAGTAGTGCAGGCTTACCATCAATGTAACGTGTATCTAAATGAGGGACAGACAT
>NZ_LWFH01001351.1:0-911 GCF_001635725.1 Oleiphilus sp. HI0066 | reverse complement strand
CTGAATCTTTAAGCGCTTGAGACAAAGAATCGCTAACCTTAACTTGTCCGTTAACGCTGTTCGTTGTGTGCATAGGAGGAACGCGAACAATATCACCGAGCTGTAGCTTCGTTTCTGGCTTACATCTTTTTTTATTTATGCGCACATCACCTTTACGAATCACGCGATAAATTTTTGACTTCGGCACACCCTTGCACGCACTCAATAAAAAATTGTCGATCCGCTGAGTTTCGTTCTTCTCAGTAATGGTGACTAATTGCACACCATGCCCCAAAGGCTTCTTTTGTCCTTCAGGTTTTTGAGCTTTTACTTTTTGATCTGCCACCTACACCTCTAAGTCGTTGCCCGACCTACCAATTACTGCTATATTCGCTTCCGCGTCGGCCCCTTTTAAATCCAAAGGTGCTTGAAACGACATTTTCGTTTCCGCAATCATACAGCTTTAGCCCCGTAAAATACGCACATTCTTCACTAGAATCTGCAGGAAAAAAGAGTATAGCCGCTTTGCACTTGTTGCAAAAAAACAGCAATGAGAAAAGCGTTGGCAAAGTTGAATGATGGTGATGCATTGGTAATACATATCGTTCGAAGCCTTGAAGCCTGCCTATCGCATAGCGCTCACTGTGCTCACGGTATGAAAAGAGAAACACCCAAAGGAACATTTGTTTTTACGCAGTTTGCAAAACAAATGATTGGATAAATACGCTGTACAGCGTAGCGCAAAAGATCTTTAGATGATGCTTAAAGAGGCCTTCGTAAGCCATTCAAAGCATGATCACGACACAGGCCGACACCGTGAGTTCACAAGACTTGCGTTGTAAAGAGACCATAAGACCTGCTGTTTACAATGAGATGTTAGTTCAACAGAGCAGCTATAAAACCTGGAGTTTAGTGTTTGCATGCTCGTTTTA
>NZ_LWFH01001350.1:0-2086 GCF_001635725.1 Oleiphilus sp. HI0066 | reverse complement strand
TGCTTATGCTCGGCGTCCATATGGTCTCGGTCACTAGCTGCATAGCGTCGATAAGGCGTGTCCTGAAAGTCTTCTTCTGTGACACCAAGATAGGTAGAGTCAGAGTCTTCATCCGAGTACTGAATTTTGACTTCCAATTGCTGATAAATATCGGCGCTAATATCTGAGTTGATCAAGCCCTTCAGCGTAATATCACTTTTGTTAAAGCCAGTGTCATTGCCAGTGTCTAGGTCTTTAAAACCATCAGTCTGTAAGTTGATGCCGTCGACTAACCAGCCCCAAGTATCTGTTCTCTGGCCATAGAACAAATGCGCTTTTGAATAGGCGTCTGTACCGTAGGCGATATTTAGGCGTCCACCATCTTCTTCTGGAACTGAGCGTGTCACCATATTTACCGCCCCGCCCACAGTGTTAGGTCCATATTTAATGGCAGACGGGCCTTTAAATACTTCTATACCTTCCATCTTTGCGAACATTGGAAAGTAGTATGCGGCAGGAGCTGAGTAGGGCGCAGGCCCGATCAAAACTGCATCTTCCATTAATGCGATTTTACGGCTGCGATGCGGATGTGCGCCACGCAAACCGATATTGGGTCTTAAGCCATAGCCTTCCTCTTCTTGAATATTGACGCCCGGTATATGGCTTAACACACGATTAATATCATCATATTCAAACTTTTCGATGTCATTTTGGTCGATGAGATGCGCGGAACCCGGTTGTTTTTTGATCTGAGTCGCACCGCCGGTAATGTAGATGTCTTCGCGTTTAACGCTGGTAATGGAAGACGAAGCGACTGCTTCTTCGGTACTAAGTGAAGCCTCATTTTCAGATTGCGCGTGTGATAGTGGGCTAATGCAAAACGCTAGAGGTGCCGCAAAGGCAAGGTGTAACAGCTTAATTTTCATAGTCAGGTATAGGGTAAAATCTATGGTAATAAAAATAACTAAGCGAGATCACAATCTTCTTTGTGAGCCTAGAAGATTGTGACCTCGCTCGATATAGAAAATAACAACGCTAGCGCTTTGGTCTAGTCGTTATCTCCTTCTGCTGATTGAGGAATCGCTAAAGTTAGTGCTGTGACGAAATCAGTCTTAAGAACATCTGTGACTTTCTTAACATCAGCATGCAGTGCGCAAGCTTCTTCAAGTCTGTTATCTGAAGTAGAGTTAGTGCAGTCAGCCTCATTGATTCCTGTCACGCTAGCAACGAGTGTAGTGCCGAAATTATCGATGTTTGCAATTGCCGCATTAATATCGGTTGTCATGGTGGATGCGATATTGCCTTGGCCTGCATCTTCAAGTAAATCGTCCATGCCGTTATTTAATACCGCGAGAAAACCTTGAAGATTTGCTTTGATGTTTGCCAGCGATTGGTTGGCGTATGTAGATTCAACTGTTTCAGGGCAGCTTGTACTAGCACAGTCAGCGCTGATACCGGCAGGCTCCGCTATTTTCATATCTTTCACTTCTGTATCTAGATAGAACAGTGCGTCTGATATTTCATTCAACGCCTCTGTTGCTGAAGAGTACCGAGAGCTTGTGCTGCCTGCAGTACTTAATTGTTGAAAATAGTTGTCACCTGCACCTTGCCAGTCGTCCAACAAAGCGGTGATTTGAGCTGCAACGTCGTTTGCTACGATTTTGGCATATTCACAACGGGCAAGTGAGCGGTCAGCATCTGTTCTGATATTCCACGCACCGTTTGTCGGACTTGTTGTTGAGCTGTCTGTTGAACACGTGTGGTCAAGATCATTGGAATACAGTAGATATTCAAGCGCATCTAATCCGATACGACGAGGGGTTTGGCTGTTAATATCAAATCCTGCTGTATCGTCATCATAATCAACTAAGGCGCCATCAACAAAGCAACTGCTTTTGGCCGGCCAGCTATAAATTCGCTCTCGAATACTATTGTTCCCGCCGTCGAATGATGGCCCGAAGTTCATGACTTCAGCTTGTTGCCACGCAGTCATCGCAGCTTGCCAAGTGCTCTGAGCTGTCGCTAGGGTGGATGCGACATTGGCGGAACTAATTGCCACTTCATCGCAATATGCATCAATAGCATTTGCTAGGCTTAGTGCTTGGTT
>NZ_LWFH01001349.1:0-1216 GCF_001635725.1 Oleiphilus sp. HI0066 | reverse complement strand
CGCACTCATGTATCACCCACCGCTCTCTCAAAACGGCAAAGAGAGACTCTCTGCGATGAGAGAAAGCAACGACGGATTCAAGATCGCTGAAAAAGATCTCGAAATTCGCGGGCCCGGTGAAGTATTAGGGACACGACAAACCGGATTGGTCTCTTTCAGAATTGCGGACATTCAACGTGATGCGGCTTGGCTAGATACCGTCAAACAGGTTGCTCAAATAATGCAACGCTACCCAAGACAATCAAGCGCGCTAATTGAACGCTGGGTTGGAAATAGACAACAATTTGCTGAGGTTTAACGATCGTATGAATAGGGTCTGACCCCGTCAAGGGGTCAGACCCTTTAAGAAAGGCATTAGGGCTTTGGACCAACAACAATATTACCTTTCCTGTTTATTTCGTAATAAGGGACGGCCAAAGGCATTATATACTCATTTGAAGAAATACCAGCCACATCGTAAGTGAAGCGATGGTTTTCAAAATTGATAGACTGGCGACCAAAAGAACAAGAAATAACTCCCTCATATACTAAGCCATTTGATAGCTCTATCGCCCCGCCATGATAAATAAGATCTCCACAAAAAACCCAGTTACCATGCTCACGGACAAAAACTCTGCCTCTAGACTCCCAAGTTTTAAAAACAAAAAACTCTTTGTCTTTCGACCTAAAATTACCATCAAATTTCTCTGACCAGGAACGTTCCAGAATGTAAGGTTGTGTTTTGACGGGTTCATAGGTTTCTAACCATTCGATTTGCTCTGGTGTTCGTCTGTACACCCAAATCTCATTGTCGAATTTTTTGAGTTCCCCGTAGTCCAGGTTTGAGGCGGCTATCTCCACCTGCCATTTATCTATGGAATTTTTAGGAGGATTCATTGATTTAACAAATGGAAGGAAGCTCATTACTAAGCCAAAACCAAGTAAAAATAGAACGATATATTTAAGGAGCGTTTTTCGATTAAAAAGCATTGTTTGTCCATTCCATGGAAATAAATCTTTCGTTTTTATAAGGACTTTGTTTGGATTTGATATTGGTGTGGAGATTCCCCCGTCCAACGTTTAAAGGCTCGACTAAAGGCACTCACCTCAGAGAACCCCAATAAAAAAGCTAGCTCGGTAAAACTGTACTTGTCTTCTTTTATACTGCGAATCGCAAATTCAGAACGAACCTCATCCACAATCTCATGATAAGAAACACCTTCTTTTTTTAGCCTTC
>NZ_LWFH01001348.1:0-1382 GCF_001635725.1 Oleiphilus sp. HI0066 | reverse complement strand
GGGCATCATCCTCACATATTTCAAAAAGTGGAGCTTTATAACGGATCTGTTATTGCCTATAGCTTGGGGAATTTTCTTTTCGATTTAACCTGGGATGAAAGGCTGCGGCGGACGGCCGTTCTGCAAATAGATGTTTCGACAGACCTTTCTATATCTTACAGATTATGGCCTGTGAGAATAAATGCTGTTGGCTTGCCAGAAAGAGCACCTAATATTACGTTTAATTTTACTCGTGGCACAGAAAAAACTAAATTATGGCCGCCAGAATGGCTACGAAAGTTATTGTATTTGATTGCGAATTTTCATAAAGGAAACTCTTATTTAAAGGCCAAGTTTATTTTTTGGAAAATCAAGTGTTTTGTGCGATGGAAATGAAGAACGATAGTTGCCTGAGGGTTTGTCACGTTGTGCATTGGCCTAAAAGCGGGATTACCTCTGTTGTTAGAGATTTAATAGATCATTGTAATGCTAATGGCATTGAATCTTTTGTTGTTTTATTAAAAGGGGATTATTCTGATAGGGAGTATTTTTCTGGTGCTCGTGACGTTTTTGTTCTTAATCCTTCTAGATTAATGTTTGATGGATATCGAGCCCTCAGAAAGCTGTTGTTATTGATAAATCCTAATGTGGTGCACGCACACTCTTTTACACCATTTCTTTTTGCATCTTTAACCAGGTTGCCAGCTGCTAAGTTAATTTCAACGGTTCATAGTGATTATCCATATCTTTTAGAGTCGTCGTTTAAATCTAGGGTCAAGAGATCTGTGCATCAGTATATGGCAATGCGAAAGGGAGTCATAAATGTAGCGGTTTCTGATCATGTAAGGGACCTGATTAGCACTCTAATCGGAGAAAATCGTTTGGTTACCGTGTACAACGGTATTCCCAGAACGTCTCCCGTTAGTTTCGGTCCAGAATCTGATAATAGATTGAAAAAATTGATGGGCTCTTCGAAGAATATGGTTGTTGCAATTGGCCGTCTAAGCCCTGAAAAAAATTTTGCAATGTTGATCAGGGCTTTTGCGCAACTAAAGTCTACAGGAAATGATTCTGTCCTGGTCATTATCGGTGATGGTGTCCTAGATAAAAGTTTAAGGGAGCTTGTTACGGGACTGGGTTGTGATGACCGCGTGGTATTTACAGGGTATCTTCCTAATCCTGCGAAATTAATCGAGGAGGCGTCTTTACTTGTATGTTCTAGTCTACATGAAGGCTTTGGACTTGTTTTGCTGGAAGCCATGAGAGGGGGAACGGCAATTCTTTCTACTCCAGTCAAGTTTTCGGAATATCTCGCTTCAGAGGAATGTGCGATCTTAACGGAAGGATTTGGAGTTGAAGATTTAAAACAAGGATTGATATTTGCTCTGAGTCAAAAGGCTAAA
>NZ_LWFH01001347.1:0-1379 GCF_001635725.1 Oleiphilus sp. HI0066 | reverse complement strand
CCTTACCGTCGTACCTTAGTCACTCAAAAATTTGGTCCCTTCCAGTCGCAAAAGAATAACTCAGAAAACGGTTATGAATCAGTTCTGCTTGAAGGGAAAATGAATCTAGGTAAGCAAGAAGCTGCGATTCGTTATGTTACGTGGTTTTTGAATAATGATAATTACACGAGACCGTCACCAAGCGAGCTCAGTCTCCCAACATTTCTCGTGAGTGAAAAACAGGCGGTTGATGCGATTACAAGGTCGCTTGAACAGTATCGTTCACCCAAAGGAAAAGCGCTGGCTTTGTTAGATATGATGAATACTGATGAGCCGAGCATGCTGGTTCTATTAGGTGAGAACGCACGCTTAAGTAAGCGCATAGAGCTTGCGCAAAAATTACTAGCTTACTCGGGTGTACATAGCAAAACTGCACAAGGCTTGATGCTGCGTGATCGCAAACGCAACACGCCTATTCAGCAATTTTTAAGGGTTTACGAACAGGACGCGTGGCATACCATCGATGCCTTAGAAGAGTATGTAATTCAGCCTAACCGACTAATTTTGTTCCAAGAGGGCGATGAGCCGCTTATTGAAATTTACGGAGGTCGAAATGCGGAACTTCGTTTTTCAATGCTCAGAGAGTATCGCAATGCGCTTGCCACGTCGGTAGAGAGTCAAGGGATCGCAGATAGCTTGTTTATCGACTTTTCAATTTATTCNTTACCGATTTCTGAGCAAAGCACTTTTAAGTTGCTATTGATTATTCCCTTGGGCGCTTTGGTTGTTGTTATTTTTCGAAATCTAATCGGCATCAGAACGTCCGGGACGTTTATGCCGGTATTAATAGCCATGGTGTTTTTGCAGACTGAGCTCATTGTCGGGCTGACGCTGTTTGTCTTGGTGATTAGCATTGGCTTGTTACTTCGATCTTGGCTAAGCCGTCTGAATTTACTGCTGGTGCCAAGAATCGCGTCAGTACTTGTGTTTGTGATTATTATTTTTGCAGCTATTGGTATTGCGAGTCATAAACTTGGTATCCCATGGGGGCTTAAAGTGACGTTTTTCCCTATGATAATTACCGCATGGACGGTTGAGCGTCTTTCTATTCTTTGGGAAGAAGAAGGTCCAAGAGAAGTCGGGATTCAAGGCTTAGGTAGTTTGCTCACGGCAGTAGTGAGCTATATTTTGATGAGTAATACCTACGTTGCAGATTTTGTTTTCTTATATCCCGAAAGCTTATTACTAGTATTGGCGGCGATTTTAGCGATAGGAAATTACAACGGCTATCGCTTAAGTGATTTAAGACGCTTTAAATCGATTTTGGAACATCGTTGATCATGTTTGGTTTTGCCAGCCCTAAACGTCTAAAACAATGCGGCATCATCGGAATGAACCGC
>NZ_LWFH01001346.1:0-1036 GCF_001635725.1 Oleiphilus sp. HI0066 | reverse complement strand
AAGTATTGGCCGGTTAAACGGTGTTGAGCAAGGCTTGTCTAGCGCGCTGTCTAGCGCCTTGTCTCAAGTAGATTCCTTGTCTGTGCTCCAGCAAGCTGATGTTGGCGCCTATCGCCCTATGATCAATGCACCGACTCAAGTTACAGAACAGCGCTTACTCAGTCATGCGATGCAAGAAGCGAAAAAACTTAATGTTCAGTTCGTAGTTTCTGGAGTGGTTCGTGATATGGGTTTAGTTAATCCAAAGGCTTATGAAACCTCGGTGTGGAGAAAAAGTATCAAGTTCTTTGCTCAAGCAGACGAGCGACGTCGATTCTCGGTTGATCTGTTTGTTCATGATGGATTGACGGGCGAGCTTGTATGGCGAGAAAACTTCGCGACGCAAGGAGATTGGTCTCCAGATTTATCTGATGAAATAGGCTTTGCTACACAAGCTTTTTGGAAAACATCATACGGATTGCATATCTCTAACTTACTCGAGTCAATGAGCTTCGCGTTAGATGAGCAGTTGCGTTGTCAGCCTTTTATGACACGCATTGCTCGTGTTGATGGAAAAACAATTCATTTTTCTTCTGGCGCAAGCGTAGGATTGCGACCAGGCGATAAGCTTAGTGTTTATCGAAGTTTCAATTTTTACGATGCCTTGCAGCAAAAGGGACTGGAGCTAACCAATACAAAAGCTGTATTGACGGTCTCTCAGGTTCATCCAAATTTTGCTAGTGGTAAGATTGGGCTAGATCCGGGCCGTTTGAATATTCAGCAAGATGACGTTCTGATTGTTTGGTAAGGACTAAAGCCAGCGTCCGAAGAGCAATAGTATTAGACTTCCCGCAACTCGTTTCCATAAAGGCTGTTTGGCAAGACTACTCAATGTTTGTTTGGTCGTGTACGAACAATCATGATGAAAATCATCGAGTAGTTGTTGTTTGGCTTCTTTGGTTTGAAGTATGTAGTCGACTTCGAGATCGTGCCGAAAGCTTCGATGATTCATATTGCTGGAACCAATACTCGCCCATTCATCAATCATGATTGTTTT
>NZ_LWFH01001345.1:0-16816 GCF_001635725.1 Oleiphilus sp. HI0066 | reverse complement strand
CGTAGTAAGTGAAGACTGTAAAGCGAACTTTCTTGAGTTTTTTCCAAAAATCGAAGATTTCAGAATATACACCATCTTACATGGCGTAGATACTGAGAAATTTTATAATGAAGAGCCGCGAGACTTCCGAGAAGAGCTGGGTTTTTCTGATCAGTTATTGCTAGGTTTTTTTGGTCGTTTTATGGCCCAAAAAGGTTTCAAATACATTGTTGAGGCTATTGAATTCCTGATTACGAAAGATGAACGCTACAGGCGCAGGTTAAAAGTGCTTACCTTTGGTTGGGGTGGCTTTATTCGTGAAGAATTTGAGCTGATTGAGCAAAAAGGTTTGTCGGATATATTTGTTCAAATGCCTCACACAGACAATATGCCTGCTGCAATTAAGGGTGTGGATGTAGTTTTAATGCCTTCTCTTTGGGAGGCTTGTGGACTCTTAGGGATGGAAGCTTTAGCGGCGGGCACACCCATTATTGGTACAAATTGTATAGGGCTACGAGAAGTTCTTGAAGATAGTCCAGCTTTTATCGTTCCCCCCAAAGATGGCCATGTATTATCAAGAGCAATTGAGTCATGTTTAGTCGAAAGGAATAAGGACTCTTTTGATAGCTATGCAGAAATTGCGGTTAAACGCTTCTCGTTAGACATCCCTGCTGAGTCCTTAGAGCATTTGTATTCAAAAATGATAGATGGGAGTTTATGAGTGAATAAGTATGAAAGAATGTTGTCTATTCAGCATAAATTGCGAGAACGTTTGTTAGGTGCTGGGTGTGTATTTCATCATGTGCCTAAGTGCGGCGGCACTTCGTTGAATCGAGCGATGAGGCTACGCTACATTATTTCCCAAGCATCTATAAAGGCAAATCAAACCGTATATGCTCTTTCTGGAATGGATGAGTCGTTTGATGTAAATGGTGGGCGTGAGTTTCTTTCTATCCATAGATTTAGGCAGCAAATGTTGCACTATTATCTTCATTCAGGTGTGAAGCTAATCAGTGGACATGTAAGATTTTCCGCAGCTGCTTATGACAAGTTTTCTCCCAGCCACCAATTTATTACGTTATTACGAGACCCTGTCGATCGCTTTGTGTCTGAATATAAGGATTTGTCTGTTCGTCAAGCAAGCGTGTTCAAAACTAACCTTTCTATTGAAGAGTTTTTATCCTCTGATCTCGCGTTGAGAAATGCGCGAACCTTGACTTCATATTTTTCCGACTCGGCGTTATTGCCGGAAAAATATGAAAATACAGAGGTAATAGAAGCGCAAGAAAATCTAAAGAAATTCAATTTGATTGGCTTTATGAATGATATGGATGGATTCAATGAAAAATTGAATGCGCTTCTAGGAGTTAGAATCAAAATTGGTCATGAGAATAAGGCAGAGGGACGTCAGGCAGATAAATTAGAGGGTTTTACGGAAGAAGTAAGAGAGAAAATTCATGAAATCTGCGCTTATGATAAAAAAGTTTATGATTTTGCGCGTTCAATTGTGCATTAGTATGTCTATAAAATGATGCCAAGAGTTAACACGCCCATTTTCTTGCATACTTTCAATTGTTATGAATAAGGTTTTTAAAAATACTGGTTCAAACTTGATGGTCATGATGCTGAAACTGGCCATCACTTTGGTCATGACCCCCATATTTATTCATAACTTAGGGAATTATGATTATGGTATTTGGGAGATTGTCGGTGCTATATTGGGCTATATGGGGCTTTTAGATGTTGGTCTTAAGCCGGCTATCACGCGTTTTTCTGCGAAGTATAAAGCCGAGAATAAGATTGCTGAGCTACATGAACTTTATTCCACCTCTTTTGTCTTTTTAATTTGCATTGGTGTTGTTTCTCTAATTGTTTTCATTTGTTGTGGGCTATGGGGTGCAGAACATATTGCTCCGAATGATTCAACGGATGTTTATACCTACTCACTCTTACTTTTTATAATAGGATTACGTCTTTTAATAAGTTTTCCTGGGTTTGTTGCCGAAAGCTTTTTGGAAGGTTTTCAGCAGTACTACATAAAAAACAATATTACGATTGTAAATTCAGTTGTTAGTGCGGTAATCGTTTTCAGTATGATTACTCCAACCAATGCCCTTCTTTTAATTGCTAGTGTGAGTACTATCGGATTAGGAATAAAATATTTAGCTTACTTCGTTATTTTATCGAAGGCGGAGTTTGGGAGATTTATTCCACGACCAAGGTTGGCTAGATGGAACAGGTTCAAAGAAACGATACATTTTGGATTTAAGTCATTTGTACAGGGTGTGGCTTCACGCATTGAGATTGGCTCGGATACTTTAGTAATAGGTTTTTTCTTAGGTCCTGCGATGGTGCCTTTCTACGCAATTCCTGCAAACTTATTTAACTACATTCGAAATATAGGCTGGACAACGACCCATGCTTTTATGCCTTTCTTTAGCGATTTAGCAGTTAAGTCCTCGCAAATCGAGCTGCGTGAGGCATTTGTTCAATATAGTAAGTATGTAGTTGCCTTAATGTTGCCCTTATGTGCGGGTGCAGTGCTTTTAGGTCCTGTTTTTATTGGTCTTTGGATAGGGCAAGAATATGTTGAGAAGGCACCTCTCATTGTTGCGATACTCGTTGTATATATCGCACTTCCTTTTTTAAATCCTTTCAGCACGCGTTATCTTACTGCTGTAAACAAGCATGGTTATTCGGCCAAGGTTTACACCGTTGCGGCTATTTCTAATTTGATATTAAGTCTGATTTTGGTCCAAATTTGGGGTATAGAAGGTGTTGCGCTTGGTTCTCTTATTCCTATGTTGGTGCTTGTGCCTGTTCTGATGAAATATGGTTTCTCGAGTTTAGAACTCAAGTTCACTCATTACTTTAGCCGAGTTATTCTCCCGGTTTTACCCGCACTAATGGCAATGATTTTAGGTGTTTCGATTTACCAAATGAATGTTTCTATTAGTAGTTATCTGGAGTTGGTAGGTGCGGTTTCCGTAGGTGGGCTGGTTTACGCTGTTGCTTTTCTTTTTAGCGGGTTATCGGAGCAAGAGCGAAGCTTTCTCAAAAATCGTTTTTTTGCTAAATAGCTTTTCTTGTAGAGATCTTTTTTTGTCGTAGATTCGGTATATCAACTTCACCCACTTACTTCTTAAATATTGCTTGGTAGAAATGTTCTGAATTCTGCCTCCGAACCTTTCTTTGTAGTATTCATTTTTGCCATATCCGGCTAATAGATCGAATTGCTTTATCTCTCCGCTTGTCTGGCTCAAAAGAATGTTTTGCATTAAATGCACTAAACCTAATGAATAATTTTTGAATGCCTGTTCGTCGTAGCCTAATTGGATATTGTAAATCGTACTGCCAAATTTTAGGTTGTAGGTCAGTGCTTTCACGTCTCCATCGATACTCATAAGTGCAATATCTAAATCATTTGACTTGCCGAAATGAGTGATGAGGCTATTGTGAAACTCCTTGTAAACGTCTTCGAAGCATGGTTTTCCCCAGCGTGTCAGGTGCAGATCATTGAGCGTTTCGATGATATTGAGGGGGCAGCTTTCTTCATTTTCATATATTTGAAAATCGACGGTATGCTGTCTCTCTAGATTTGAGAATTTGTGAATCGTTGCGCGTCTAAAATTACTACTTAGTTTTTTCGTATATTTCTCTGCATCTGTGCAGGTATCGACGACGACGCTATGATCTTCATGAACGGTTCGATTATATAGGCCATAATGACCGAAGCATTCTTCGATTAAGCGTGATGTTAAGCTTTGATGGGGGATGTCTCCCAAAATTAGCTCGTCCCAACGAATATGCTTGAACATATATTCCATTAGAGAAATTCTAGCCGATCTCTGATGCGCTTTGTCGATAATGAGATCTAAATATTCTGAGCGAAAAGTGTTTGGCCCAGACCACGAGCAGCCAATGATTTGTAGTTGAGTTACTGGGAGTAAAAACTGGCGGTAGCGTCGAGTATAAAGTGGTGCGATGCCAACTAGCTTGCCATATTGTTTGCAAACCAGCAGCCTCAGTTCGAACTTGTTTATTTTGGAAAAATGTTCCCACCAGGTTTTTATCCATAGCCAAGAACTGAACAAATGATCATTATCTGACTGATGAACTAACTCATCCCATTCTTCTTGGAGTGAGATAAACTCTTTGAACGATATTTGTTCGACTTTATAGCCTTGTGAAGCTGGCAGATCTGCGTGTTTTGCTTCACTTACTGAGCTGCCTAATATGTCTCCATCACAATCGCCTGGCATCAAATAAAAATCGTTTTGAAGATATGAGGACAGCTCGGCCCTTTCACTATAAATAAAACAATTTGCTGGGCTTGCCGACTTTCTTATACCGAATGCGCTAAACGATTTTTCCCATTCTGGGCAAGATGTCATGCAACGAAAATGCGAGTTTAAACTCGCTATATGGTTGAGGATTTTTCTGTGTTGATTGCCGTCCTTAGGGCCGATGTAGTCAACGAGAGAGATGCGATCTTCGGTGGAGTGAATGACAGCTAAAAATGTAAGGCGTTCGTTTTTTTCTTCGTAAATAAATCGATATCGAGCAATAGGTGATTGTTCATAACGCCAAAGTAGGTAATGGCTTGATCTATCAATGGCAGCACTATACTCGGTTTTTACAGTGCGCCATAAGCCATCTAGCAGAGTTTGATTAGGCAAAGTATCGCTTTCTATTAGCGATGCTGCGTCTTCAGTAATGCTGGTAGGCTTCAGACTATCAGTGGCATAGCTGTACACATTTTTGAATGCTGACCAGCCAGATTTTTCTAGGACAGCTGCTGCTGTAGGGCTTGTCCCTAAGGCGAAGGTAAGAGGGCTCTGTTTCTTGAGCTCCTTTTTTATTTCTTTACCAACGCCTAGTCCTCGGCAATGTCTACTAACAAAGAAGTCACAGCTCCAGGCAGCCTCTAGCTCGCCATGCGCCTTGGTATGTAATTTAACGGGCATCATTCCGTTGAAGCCTAGAATATTCCCCCAGTTATCTTCAGCAACTATCGGTTTAATAGATGAGTCGAAATACCGTTCATCAAACTGCCATTTCCAGATAAGGGGTTTGATTGATGGAGCATTCAATAGGTTAATAATGCGGCTTTTATCTTCAGCAACGTATTCGCGTATCGAAATGCGTTTTTTCTGAAGAATGGTTTTGGGGCCAGCCATTATTAAATAGAAACCTTGTGTTCATCTAACCAACTTTGAAACATTAATATGCTCCACAGTTGCAGTGAATAATCGCTGTTGCCATCTAAATGCATTTTTAGAATGGGATAAATCGTCTTGAAGTCGAATAGACCTTGTTGACGCAAAGTTGAAGGGTTGAGTAAATCTGTCATCCAGCTTTTAAGTGGGCCTCTTAACCATTCTCCAATTGGGATGGCGAATCCTTGTTTAGGGCGTTCAAATAACTCTCTAGGTACGTAACGGCTCAGCACTTCTTGCAAGGGCCATTTAGCAACGCCGTTATGCGTTCGAATGTCTGAAGGGATGCTTGCGGCAAGCTCTACTAGTTTATGATTCAGTAGCGGGATTCTAGTTTCCAAGCTGACTGCCATACCTGCTCGATCGACCTTCGTGAGAATGTCGTCTGGCAAATACATCTGCATATCTAGGAGCTGAAGCTTGCTTGTGTAATTTAGGCTTGATGGGGACACATTGATTAATTTATTAGGCTTAAACCCTTTAAGTGGGTGAGCATTGTCTTGCCAGAATGCAATTGAGCGTTGATAAAATTCTTCAAAGCTCTTGGCTGATGCTTTGTAATAATTGCTACGAAGTCTCTCTGACGCAAAGTGTGGGTAAGCGCCAGACACTCCGAGTGGTAAAGAGATAAGCGTATTGAAAAGGTTTTTAGGCAGAAAATGAGCAGCCTTTTCTAGCGCGCTAGGGCCTTGTTGTATTCGCCAGCTATCAAGCACTTTTTGATATCGAGAATATCCTGCGAATAATTCATCTCCACCATCTCCTGACAAAGCTACTGTGACATGCTGCTTTGCAAGCTCACAGACTAAGTAAGTAGGGATCTGAGAAGAGTCTGCGAAAGGTTCACAATAAACATTTGCGAGTGTTGGAATCACATCTTTAGTGTCCTGCTCGCTGACATAAAACTCTGTGTGGTTTGTCCCTAAGTGCTGGGCAATTACTTTCGCATGTTCGGCTTCGTTAAAATCATCGAAATTAAAGCCAATGCTGTAAGTGTTGATCGCTTTGTCTGACAAGCTTTGCATAATGCTTGCGACGGTAGAGGAGTCAATTCCACCAGACAAAAATGCGCCGAGAGGAACGTCGGCCAGCATTTGATCTTTAATCGAGCTAAGCAGTGTCGCCTCAAGTGCGTCAGCGGCTTCGGTTTCTGTTCCTGCGAAAGGTTGCTCGCTTCCCTGAATCATTACTTCAGTTGCTGACCAATAAGTATTGAGCGAGTAACCTAGAGATTCGCAATCGAGCTGCAGATATTGACCTGGTTCAAGTTTGAAGCAATCTTCATAGATTGATAAAGGCGCAGGAACGCAGTTGTGTTGAAGGTATACTCCAAGTGCTTCGCGGTTAAGTTTTGCGTTAAATGATGGGTTTGCTTTGAGCGCTTTAAGCTCTGAACTAAAGAAAAACTTATGCCCTTGTTTACTGAAATAGAGGGGCTTTTCTCCCATTCTGTCTCTAACGAGATATGCTTGATTTGTTGATTTATTGTACGCGCAAAACGCATACATGCCCTCTAGCTTATCGAGCGTATTTTGTAAGCCCCAATGTTCAAGGGCATATAACAATACTTCTGTGTCGCTATGGCCGTTGAATGATTGGCCGAGCTTTTCTAGCTCTTTTTTTATAACCCGAAAGTTATAGATCTCACCATTGAATACCAATACAAAGTGTTGGCTTTCCATTGGTTGTTGACCTGTCTCGCTTAAATCAACAATGGCAAGGCGACGGTGAGCAAGTGCCACAGAGTTCTGAGTGTTCACCCAGAAACCTTCGGCATCAGGGCCTCGATGCTCAATGACATCTGCCATCAGCTTAAGATGTGTATAAGATGCCTCAGTGTGTTCAGTTTTATTAGCTTGTACGAAAAAGCCAGTGATGCCGCACATTTTATGAACCTTTTACTTCTATGAGTGGTGTATTCAATTCAGTGAGGGCGTTAATCATTGAGGGCTCGGTCGCAGCGCAGTCTTTTGCATTGGTGATTGCGAGTTGCGCTTCAAAATAATTGGTTCCCGTCAGTATTGCGGGGATTTGCAATAGCTTCGCTTTTTTATACGAGAGCGCTTCTTGTTGACCCACTTGATAACGATATGCAAGACATACTCGGTAACCTCGTAACTTGTGCTTAAGGCCAACATACTGAAATTGTTGCGTATCTGCGGTAATAATGTTTCGAGATTCGACTAGCCAGTCAGTGTGAGAAAATGGCGATGGCCAATAGGGTACAAGGTTTTCGGTGCTCTCTTCTTTCCAGTTAAGTACTCTATAAAGCTGGATGTTTTGCACGTAATTGTTTGCTTTCTTCTGCAGCAAGATTTTTGCGTTTGGAAGTTTCGGTATGTTTGTATCTGGTTTTGCTGGTGTATAGCTTAATTGAGAGCTTGAAATAATATTGGGTACTTTTATTGCGCTATTTAGAGCGAAGCTTAAAACAGGTGTTAGCATTAAAAGGGCGAATGTAAGCGCTATTTTTTTGATAGAAAGTGCTTGTTTACTAGGCTCCTTTTGCTCTGGGAATAGTTCAAACCGACGAGCGATAAAAAATAGAGGCGCTAACACTATACAGAAGATAATCCAGCCAAAGGTTTCATGATCGGCGACCAAGCTGCTTTCCATGTTTGTTTCATAAGCAATAAGTATCAACAAGAAAATTCGGAGCCAGTTGGAGAATAGACTAAGTGCAATTGCGGTTGCTAATAGCTTGGTGCTTAGAGCCCTATTAGGTTTTGAATCAAGAATTACGTATACGGCGAGTGCGCATGCAATTGTAAAGTAACGCAGTCCTGAACACCCGTCGGCAATCACTAGAGCACCATAGGGAAGTGTGATGGTATTTGCTTCGATAAGAGCGGTAATGTCGATGAGATCGACTAGCCAAGTCACAGTTAAGCTACTTAAGTCGACAAGGGCTTGATTGAGGTAGTCCCAAATCGGTATAGCAAAGTAAACGAATGCGATGGAGGGGAGGAGTTTTAAACCGATATGTAGCCCTAAATAACTGGCAGTGGCGAACCATAAAATAATTGGGATTAAAACTTGCTCGAGGATGTTTATATTAGCGCTAGATATGACGAGCCAAGCAAGGCTTGATAATGCCAAACCGATATAAGTTAGGTAGTTTGATAGAGAGCCGTTCTTAATGTTTTGGGTTTCGATTCTATGCAGAGTTCTTGCGCTGAGATGAATGCTCATGGCGATCACTAAAAGCCCATGAGATAAAGATTCATCGAATTTAAGCCAGCGATCTAAAAGTACTTCTGTTGTTGGGTAAAAAACAAAAAATACAGCTAAAAATAGACTGCTTAGTTGCAGGTAGGTATGAGTGAGTGTTGGCAAAATCCATCCAGCCATGTAATACGCGTGTTTATTCATGGTAGCTGAATGGTAAGGGGTTGCAATACCTCATTGTTTTAAATGAAAAAAGGACACCGTTTGGTGTCCTTTTTAGTGCTCAATCGTCATGCCGGACTTGATCCGGTATCAGAGTGATGTGGCTTATTAAGCTTTACGGCGGCGCGCGAAACCTAAACCAGCAAGGCCTAAGCCCATAAGAGCAAGAGTGCCTGGCTCTGGAACGTGGTGACCAACAGTGATGTCGTCGATGCCCCAACCGTCAGAGTAGTTGTATGAGTTACAACCGTTTGGATCGTCACACTTATCAAAGTAAAGAGACGCGCCTGTGATAGCCATGTCGCTGATGATAGTTGTGTAGAACAATGAACCGCTCGGGAATGAAGTATTTACTTGGTATTCTTCAGTAGAACCGTCTTCATAAGTAAGCTTGATGCGGCCGCCTTGGTCGTTGATGTCTGCCAAGTAGAAGCCGATCGCATTGTATGAATCGTCTGCATCGATGTTCCAAACAACGTTTGTTGCGTCGTTGCTATCTAACCAGAAGTCAGTTGCATCGCTCGCTAGAACTTCACGACCATATTCGCCAGTACGAGAGCTTTCGATTTTAAGGTTACCGTTGTTAGTGTTTGAGCCTGCTTGACCCGCACCTGTTAGTGTAAAATCGCCAACCGCAGTGCTTAGTGTTGTTGCTGAGTCAATCCACTTTTCGTGCTGGCTGCCGGTGAATACTGCGTTGCTAGTATCCCAGCCGTCGAAGCTTTCAGTGTCTGACGCAACTAATGTGCCTAAGAATGCTGATTCAACACCAGAAAGGTAAGCAGCATCACCAGCTGAAACGCTGATGATTGCAGCTGACTGAGCCGAAGCTGCAGCAACTGTAAGTGCCAAACCTGTCATTACGCTTTTTAGTTTCATTGTAATGCTCCATTTATCTTTATAAGCGTGATAATTGTTGAAGTGGCAACCGGCTGTCTGTTTCATCCTTAGTAACAGACCCTTGGCTTTCCGTCCCAATCTCGCAATTGGTTTGGCGTACTTCGTTGTTTTTACCAGATGATTTTCTGATGGCATGAAAATTTGCAATTAATACGCCAAAAACATTAAAGGCTCGTTAAGTTAGTAGGGTAGAGATTTAGAGGGAATCGAAGTTGAGTAAATGTGTAAAAAACACTGACGCTTAAATGTGAACCTGTGAAACAGTTCCGTGATGAGGTAAGAGGAATGAAAAGTTTCCGTTAGTCTTACTTATAAGTGTAATATTGCGGTCATATTCTAGCTCGCAATTTAGAGCTTGGTTTTGGTAACGATTTTTAGTCAAAAACTCACTAAAACTAAGCATGCAGGATAAGCAGGGAAGGCGCGAGCAAAGCGTTAATGACAAAGGGTAAATAATGAAAGTATCAATATTTGGGACAGGGTATGTCGGGCTAGTGACCGGCGCGTGTTTGGCTGACATGGGGCACGATGTTATTTGTGTTGATGTCGATGAGAGTAAGGTTGAAAAGCTCAATAACGGCGTTATTCCAATTTACGAACCTGGTCTTGAAAGCATTGTTAAGAATAATTTTGCTGCGGGTAACTTGAAGTTTACGACAAAAGCGGAAGAGGCCATTGCGTTTGCTAAGTTGCAGTTCATCGCGGTTGGTACTCCTCCCGATGAAGACGGTTCTGCAGATCTGCAGTATGTATTGGCGGTGGCTGAAACGATTGCGACCCATATGCAAGACGAAAAAATCGTGATCGATAAGTCTACAGTACCCGTCGGTACGGGCGATAAAGTGCGTGCGAAAATTGAGGGTGTGCTCGCGGAGCGCGGCGTAGAGATTGATTTTGATGTGGTTTCTAACCCAGAGTTCCTGAAAGAAGGTGCTGCTGTAGGCGATTTCATGAAGCCGGACCGAATTGTCATTGGTTGCTCGAAAGAGTCGTCTGAAGCACCAATGCGTGAGTTGTACGCGCCGTTTAATCGTAACCATGACAAGATTCTGTTCATGGATGTTCGATCTGCTGAGCTCACGAAGTATGCGGCTAACGCAATGCTGGCAACCAAGATTAGCTTTATGAATGAAATGGCAAATTTGGCTGAACGACTTGATGCAGATATTGAAAGCGTGCGTTTAGGGATCGGCTCTGATCCGCGCATTGGCTTTCAGTTTATTTATCCTGGCGCCGGCTATGGTGGTTCATGTTTCCCTAAAGACGTGCAGGCTTTAACACGTATCGCACGAGATGCTGGATATGAATCAGAGCTTGTGCAGTCTGTAGAGAATGTGAATAACCGCCAGAAGCATCGTTTGTTTGAAAAACTCAGTGCTCATTTTAATGGTGAGCTAGCAGGTAAAACGATTGCAGTTTGGGGCTTGGCCTTTAAACCAGAAACGGATGACATGCGTGAAGCGCCATCGCGTTGTCTGATGGAAGCATTATGGAATGCAGGTGCCAAAGTCGTGGCCTACGACCCCGAAGCTCAGGAAGAATGTTCACGTATTTACGGTGAGCGTGCAGATCTTACTTTGGTCACGAATAAAGATGCGGCTCTTGAAGGTGCAGATGCCTTGGTGATTTGTACAGAGTGGAAGGCTTTCCGAGCCATGGATTATGAAGCTGTTGTGCAAAAGTTAGCGAATCCTTTGATCGTAGATGGACGAAATCTGTACGATCCTGCTATCGTTAAAAATTATGGCATTACATATTACTCAATCGGCCGAGCATAAAGTCTGATGAGTACCAAAGGTATCTGTTGATCAACGCGTCGAATAGATACCTTTTTTGCGTGTAGATATTCATTGAATGAAGAATAAGGTTGATCATGGAAAGCAAAGGAAGTATTCGACGTCAGGTAAGTAAATTAAAGCTTGTTACCGCAGTGTCTGCCGCGCTCTTTTTGGGAGCTTGTGGCGGCGATGATACGGATACCGAGTTTCAGAATCACTTAGACAGAGCGAAAGCGTATCAGTCTCAGGGGCAATACAAGGCAGCGATGATTGAGTATCGCAACGCTGCGAAGAAGTCTGGTGGTAAGCCTGAAGTGATGATCGAATTTGCTGATGCAATGAATGAGGTCGGTAACCATCAAAATGCCCGAAGTTACCTCGAGGCAATTGCTGGCGAGACTTCAGAGTCTTATTTATTGGAGCTTTCCGAAACCTATATTGCGTTGGGTAAATTCCAATCTGCCTCTTCTACCTTAGAGCAACTTAAAGAGCCAACGCGTGAAAAGATGTTGCTTGAGGCTGACTTACTCTCTAAGAAAGGTGATTTCGACGCAGCTCGCGTTATTTATCAAAAGCTCTTAACTAATAATCCTCAAGATGGCAGAGCGAATGTCGGTATGGCAACGCTTAATGCCTTAGAAGGTCAAATGCCTGCAGCGCTCGTGTTAGTAGAAAAAGTCAGTGCTGACGACGAAGCGTTCCCGAAAGCACAATTGCTGAAAGCTGGTATCGAGATTTCTGAAAATCAGTTAGAGAATGCTGAATCAACCTTAAGTGAATTGCTGTCTGTTTTGCCGACCAGCGACCAAATGCTCCCTGATCGTGTACTCACGCTTGAGCGTTTGTCTTATGTGCTTACAAGACAAGGTCGCGCGAACGAAGCCTACATTTATACAAAGCTTCTCTCTGAAGCATTTCCAGGCGCAACCGAAGCAAATGATACTTTCCAAGAAGCCTTGGCCGATTTTCAAGAGAATCGTTTAGATCAAGCTAAAGAGAAGCTTGAGAAGTTAGTAGAGCAGTATCCTGGTCATACTCGTTCACGTCAGGTGCTGGGTATTATCAGTTACATGCAGGGCGATACCGAAGCCGCAGCGCGTTACTTAGATGATGTGGTTGATCCAGAGACGGCAAGCCCGCTGGCGACCCAAGTATATATGGCAACCAATCTTAAACTGAACGAGCCTCGGCGTGTTCTAGACGCATTAGAACCAACTATCGAACAGCAAACCTCGGTTGAATTACTAGCTTTGTATGGCTTGGCAGCGGTTTCAGATAAGCAATATGAAAAAGGCGAAGCAGCGCTTAAGAAAGCTGCATCGATCGATCCAAAAAATGTACGCTTGCAGTTGGCATTGGCGAGTTTTTATCGCTCTGCACCGCAAGTGGATCGAGCTCAAGAATTACCTTATTTGCAACGAGCGTTTGAGCTAGCACCTACTCAGCAACAAGTTTTGATTGATATCGCCTCGTATTACACGCGATCAGGTGATCAAGCCACAGCGAAAGCGTTGCTTTTAGATAATGCTAGGGCGCAATCTTCGAACTATACAGCGAACTTTATTGCCGGACAGTATTTGGCGACCTTAGGCGAAGTTGATGGTTCAAATGACTATTTACAGAAAGCACTTCCTTTAGCAGAAAGCACTTCTAACCAAGCTATTGTCCAGGGTGCGCTAGGGCGAAATGCCTTGCTTCAAAATAACAATCAGGAAGCTAAAAATCGTTTCAGTAAAATGCTCGAGTTGTCGCCCAATAGTATGGGGGCATATGCAGGAATTTATGAAGCGTCAACGCGTTTGAATGGGCGTGATGCGGCTGTGAAATCGCTTGAAGAATTAGCAGTGACAAACAAATCAATGGCTGCGTTCCGATCTTTGATTCGTGTTGAACTTGCGAATAGAAACATCTCTGGCGCTGAGCGTGCTTATCAAACAGCAATGACTACTTTGCCTGATCAAGGTGCTGAACTTGCTGATGCGAAAGCTGTTATCGATTATTCGCGTGCGTTGGATTATTTGAAAACAGGGCAGCTTGAAAAAGCACGCCAAGTGGCGACGACGAGCCTAGTTACTAATCCGGGCAATGTGCGTGTTGTTGCGGTGTTGGCTGAAATAGAGATTAAGGCTGGTCAGTTCGAGGAAGCTGAAAAAATTCTTGCGCAGCTCGCAGAGCAACAGGAGCAACTTGGACATATTTACCCTGCTTTGAAAGGCGATCTCGCTTTTGCGAAAAAAGATTTAGCGTCGGCACGCAGCGAGTATGAGGCTGCATGGGCGATTTCTAAGACTCCTGGCGTGGCTGAAAAACTGCATCGTGTACTTGGGTTGTTGAAAGATGATTCTGCACGAACAGCATTTTTAGCCGAGTGGTATACAGCACAGCCAGATAACCCCTTAGCAATGTTGTTAGTGGGAATGCAGGCTCAGCAGAATGATGATGTGGATAAAGCATCTACTGTTTATGAGACCCTGCTTACGCAACGTCCAGATTCAGTCGCTGCCTTGAATAATTTGGGGTGGATTTACTTTGAACGCGGCGATAAGAAAGCACTTGAGCTGTTGAGCCGTGCCGCGGAACTCGCTCCAAACAGTGCGGCAGTTCTTGATAGCTATGGATGGGTGTTGCACAAGTTTGGAAGAACTGAAGAAGGCTTGCCTTACCTTGAGAAAGCGGCTGCCTTACAGCCAGATAATGCCGAGATTCAAGGACATTTCTTAGAAGCTAAAAACTAAGTTTAATATTGGGGTCAGAGTAAAAGTACTCTGACCCCAGTTTCAAACAAAGCCAAATAGTATCAAGGAAGATCTATGGCTCGCTCACTCCGTCAATGCCCTGCGGGTATGACGCAGCACCTCATTCAAAGGGGCGTTAATCGCCAACCTTGTTTTATTGATACACAAGATTATGTCGCATATGCCTCATGGCTAAATGAATACGCGCGAACGTTTGATGTACATATCCATGCTTGGGTCTTCATGACCAACCACGTACATTTGTTAGTCACGCCGCATACTGATAAGTCAATTTCTCAGATGATGCAGTGTTTGGGACGTCGTTATGTGCGTTATTTTAACCATAGGTATGAGCGATCAGGTACTTTGTGGGAAGGGCGCTTTAAGTCCTTAGGGATTGAGGATGACTCTTATGTACTTGCTTGTCAGCGTTACATCGAACTGAATCCGGTTAGGGCTGGAATGGTTAAGTCAGCGAGTGATTATTTTTGGTCTAGTTACAAAGTTAATGCGCTAATAAAATCTAGTTTGCTTTGGACTGCTCATCGAAGCTATTTGTCCCTCGGAGAGGATCATGAAAGTTGCGCTAGGGCATATCGTAATCTTTTCTAGCGTGATAAACATTGGGGTCAGAGTAAAAGTACTCTGCCCCCCATGTTTTTACTCAGCTTCAATGCCGTGTTTTTCGAATAATGAATACAGCGTCGGACGTGTAATACCGAGTATACGAGCCGCTTTTGCCATATTCCCATGTGAGCCTTTAATCGCTTGCAGGCATGCTGTTTTTTCGGCCTGATCGCGGATTTGCTTCAAATTCAAAGAGCCTTCTGGAAGGCTAGCTTCCGAGCTTTCTAGCTCTAAATCTTCAGCACTTACGTTCATCCCATCTGCCATAATTGCGGCGCGCTTAATTTTATTGATCATCTCGCGCACGTTACCTGGCCAGTCATAACTTCGAATAGCTGCCATTGCGTCTTCAGATAGTCGCAAATCACCACGATTCATTTCGCTACTAATAGACTTGAGAAGTGCTTGTGCAATGAGTACAGAGTCGCCTTCGCGCTCTCGAAGCGCAGGAATATTTAGCGTGATTTCACTAATGCGATAATAGAGGTCTTCTCGAAAGCTTCCCTGAGATATCAAGTTATTGATGTCTTGGTGCGTCGCGCAGACAACACGTACATCAACTGGAATTTCTTTAACGCCACCAACGCGTTCAATCACACGCTCTTGTAAAAAACGTAGCATTTTGGGTTGAAGAGAGGCCGGCATATCGCCAATTTCATCCAAGAATAAGGTCCCACCGTGAGCGAGCTCAATTTTGCCTTTCTTTTGTTGATGGGCGCCTGTAAATGCGCCTTTTTCATGGCCAAATAACTCGCTTTCAAGCAGGTTTTCAGGGATCGCTGCACAATTAATTGCCGCAAAAGGAGCGTCGCTACGAGGGCTCAAACTGTGGATCGCCCGTGCTAAAACTTCTTTACCTGTGCCTGTTTCCCCTAAAATCAGCGTGCTGACATCAGCAGGTGCGATTTTTTCAAGAGTGCGACAAACTTTGAGCATGCTCGGGCTATTCGCTATTACACCCGGAATGCCAGAGTTTGATTGAGCACTTTTCAACTTAGAGTTTTCGGTTTCTAGCTGCGCTAGGTTAAAAGCTCGCTCGACGACGAAATTTAGAATGTCTGCATCAAGAGGCTTTTGAAAGAAGTCAGTAGCGCCCATGCCAACAGCCTTTACAGCGTAAGCATTTTCTTCCCGACCTGTTACAACAATGACTTTGGTTTTGGGGGCGAGTTGTAGAATTTCTTCGAGAACTTTAAAGCCTTCGCTTGATCCGCCAGGGTCAGGTGGAAGACCTAAATCAAGTGTTACAACTGCTGGTTCATATCTGCGTAGCAAGGAAATCGCTGTTTCTCGATCTGAGGCCATGTGTACTTCAACATCATCGTTAAAACACCAGCGCATTTGGCTTTGTAAGCCAGGGTCATCTTCGATAATGAGTAGGGTTTTGCTCACGATCATGCTTCCTTGTCTTGCTGTGGTTTTTGTATCGCCTGAGGCTTATGCTCTGGCTGAAGCTCTTGTTCTGGCTGAGGCTCTTCTAATAACGGAATGCTTAAGGTGAAGCAGGTGCCTATATCTGGTTCACTGGTTACGCTGATTGAGCCGCCAATTTTACGCAGATACTCTCTACTTTGGTAGGCTCCTATGCCCATTCCTGTTAAGCCTTTTGTAGTTGAAAATGGTTTGAATAGTTCGTTGGTTATAAACTCTTCTTCCATACCTGAGCCATTGTCTTGAATAAAGATAAACGCATAGTCTGGCGAGGCTTTTGTTGAAATATCTACGTGCCCATCTTTGCTACATGCCTCTATAGCATTTTGAGTAATATGTTCAATCACCGAAGCGAGTTGCTGAGCATCTGCTTGAATAGGGATATTTTCACTGTGTAGCTTTAAGGTTGGTGCAGGTAGCGCATTGCGTTTTTCGTAACAAACTTTCGACAAGATATCGCACAGATTAATGTCACTGAGCTTCTCGTGTTGATTCGGGTTACGAATTTGCCCCAATAAATGCTCCATTTTTTCGACGGAATGACGAGTTGTTTCAATCATGTCGTCAACAAAAGCGGGATTCGATTTATGCTTCGGCGCATTTTTTACCATCATCGATAATTGCGCGATGATGGTTTTGATATCGTGAATCAAGAACGCAGAGGTTTGGTTTACAGCTTCGAATTGTTGAGACTGAGCGAGCTGTTCTTCTGAGGAGTGCTGATCGATATAACTACAGGCTTGTTGGGCAACAATTT
>NZ_LWFH01001344.1:0-863 GCF_001635725.1 Oleiphilus sp. HI0066 | reverse complement strand
CCGTCGACTTTAGAAAAGAAACCTTTCATAGCGATAATATTCCTAGCTATAAGCTGGACTATAACAAGCGCGTCTTTGAAGATTTATTTAAAACCTACAAGTTCGACTACGTCATCCACCTTGGCCGTATCCAAAGTAGCGAACTCACTATGCAGCGTCGCTATAACGCCAACGTACTGGGCACACAAAAACTCATGGATTTGAGTCATAAATACGGTGTTCGACATGTGCTTATTTTATCGACGTTTCATGTTTATGGTGCTGACGCATACAACCCAGCACTAATCGATGAGTCTGCACCACTCAAAGCAGCAGAGTTAACGCAGGATTTGGTAGATTCAGTCGAGCTTGAAAACCTCGCCAATATTTACCTTTGGAAATATCCTGATTTAAACATCACGATTCTCCGTCCTTGTAATATCGTCGGGCCTGGCGTCAATAACTCTATTAGTCGACTGCTTTCTAGTAAACGTCCGCCTAGCTTACTCGGTTTCTCTCCTGTCATGCAGTTTATTCACATTGAAGATATGGCCGATGCGATTGAGCTTGCGCACAAAAAACACAAGCGAGGCGTCTATAACGTAGCACCGAGAGATTGGGTGGCATTTCAGGATGCACTTGCTTTGTCGGGCTGCCAATCTATCCCTGTACCGTCAATCCCGCCAATGCTGCCACGATTAATTTCGCGCGTACTGAATTTAAAGTCGTTTCCGTCTTATTTGATTAACTACTTCCGTTATCCTGTGGTCATCGATGGAAGCGCGTTTGAAAAGGAATTTGGCTTTACGCCAAAACGACCTTTGAGAGAGATATTCAGAACGTATAAAGATATGAAAGAGAACTAAGTATATTTGATGAGGAGT
>NZ_LWFH01001343.1:0-1085 GCF_001635725.1 Oleiphilus sp. HI0066 | reverse complement strand
CCAGCGCTCTCGGCGCACCAGAGCATCTTGTGCACAAAGCGCCAACGGCGGATCTTGAAGACAACGACCCGGGACTTGAGGACGAGAAAGCGCTGGGTATTTCATACGACCAGATTGATGATTTTCTTGAGGGACGGGAGGTCGAAGATCATGTCTCAGATCGATTAATTAAGATCTATCAGGCAACCCAACACAAACGTCAAGCTATCCCAACTGTGTACGACTGAGGCTGCCGCAGCTTCTCGTAGAACAAGACTGTCCTGTACTGCAGAAATAAAAAAACCGCCAATCGGCGGTTTTTTTATTTTCGAGGAGGCTTAGCCTACGATTTCGATCAACTCGATATCGAATACTAACGTTGCGTATGGGCCAATCGCACCACCAGCACCGCGCTCGCCGTATGCTAAGTGATAAGGAATATATAGCTTCCACTTAGAACCAACACTCATCAATTGGAGTGCTTCTGTCCAACCTGCGATAACGCCACCAACTGGGAATTCAGTAGGCTCACCACGATCATAAGAGCTATCGAACTGTTCACCGTTGATCAAAGTACCACGGTAGTGTGTGCGAACAACGCTATCTGCCGTTGGCTTAGCGCCTTCACCTTCGGTAATGACTTCGTACTGAAGTCCTGACTCAAGCACTGTCACTTCATCACGCTTAGCGTTCTCAGCTAAAAACGCTTCGCCCGCTGCAGAGAATTCTTTTGCTTTGGCCGCTTCTGCAGCTTGCATACGCTCTTGAATTACACCAAATGCAGCATTGATGTCTTGCCCCTCAACGCGAGGTACTTTCGCTGCGAAACCATCCTGAATACCAGCAAGCGCAGCTTCAAGTGAAACGCCTTCAAAAACGCTTGCTAATTGTTGGCCCATTTGTAAACCAACACCGTAGGATGCTTTTGCTTCATCCGTTGAGAAATCTAAATCAGACATATTTGCTCCAGTCTTTTAAATGAAGCTGCAATTATTGGGGCTAAAGTAAGATTTAAAAGGGGCAGTCCGTGCTTTTTTAAAGACTTTACAAATAAAGCTTCGTAAGATTAGATACGAATTCACGGTTTTGTCTGGCAATAAGAATAA
>NZ_LWFH01001342.1:0-1165 GCF_001635725.1 Oleiphilus sp. HI0066 | reverse complement strand
GCTTACTTCATCACTCTGTTCTGAAAAATCATCTTGCAGGAGTTCACTAGCTTCTTGCTGGTCAACCTCCCCCACTGGCGCAATTTCACTCAAATCAATTTGTTGCTGGAGAGCTTGAAGCGACAATACGTGCTGATCCTCTAGACCTGACAGAAGTCTTTTTGCCAAAGTATCGTCTAAAGCAACCTCGTCAAACCCTAAACGAACACGCTTAACGAGTGATGGAATCATTTTAAGAAGTTTAGCTCTCGCATCTTGCTCTGAAGGATCTGGACATAAGGACCAAACCAGTTCATTTACAATTGCTTTAGCCCCATTCCAAGCTTCGCTTTGCTCTCCCTCGCGCAGAAGTTTAAAGACCAACACTTTACTCCACGCATCGCGTAGTAGTTCAACACCAAGATCCGGAACTGACTTCCCTTCAATCGCCTCGTTGATAACATCTTGCGCCGCTTGGCGCGCATCGTTAGCTGCAGCTTTACCACGCTCAGAGTCTCTAGTACGCTGTTCAACTAACAGGCCTCGTTTTCTTTCCGAATCAACGAAGCTTTCAAAGTCACTCAATAAACCGTCGAACATAGACACGTCTTGCTCGAAGCCGTTAATAATTTGCTCTACGATACCCTCAAGCTTTTCTTTAAAGCGATCACGCCTTCCTTCACGCGGCGCATTCCAACCAATCGCTGAAGACGCGATTTCATTAAGAAGCTTACGTGCAGGATGCCCACCTTTGTTAAAGAAACTGTCATCGATCAACGCCACTTTCAAAATAGGTATCTGCAGTCGTGAAATGATGGCTTTCATTTCAGGCTGCAATTGACGATCTTCAAGAATGAATTCAAATAGCATCGACACAAGGTTGATCATGTCAGCATCGAGACTTTCATAAGCCTTTCCAACCGCTCCAGCGCTCTGATCTTTTAGCAAAGCAGCAAAATCAATGGCTTGATTCTCTCCAACGAACGACCCAGCTTGCTCTAAGTTAAGTGACTGAGCGCGAGATAAAATCGCAACTAACTCGTTTTGTGAAATAACTGGTGCAGCTGAGGCTGAGGAAGAGCTGGCATGCAATCCTGAAACCGGCGTATTACCCTGAATAGGCTGACCTTGAGGATGCAGAAGTTGACGTAATGCGTCTAGATTAACTCCACTATTGCCTGCATCC
>NZ_LWFH01001341.1:0-714 GCF_001635725.1 Oleiphilus sp. HI0066 | reverse complement strand
TGAATAAATAACGACTAGCATGCTTCCTAAAACACTTGTAACCCAAAATCCAAATGATGGTTTTTCATTGGATATCACGACTCCAACAATAGCAGTTGCTAAAGGTAGTATTGCTAGTACAACCCCTCCATGTGACGCAGGAACAGTTTGCATTGCAACGGATGAAAGAACAGGAAAACCGACGACTACGCCCAGTGCAACAATAATTAATTTGTATAGCTGTTCTTTTGAAGGGACAGATTGCCTCGTTATGATGAGTAATAATGCCGCAAAAATACCAGCCACGGTAGCTCTACCGAGGCCTATGAACATCGGAGAAAAATACTCTATTACGTAGCGCGTGACAGGCAATGTCAAACCAAATGAGAGAATACCAATCAGACCGTATAACATCCCTTTTGAATCATTATTCATATTTCTCGCTTAGATTTGGTGATAACGGCAGAAGTGAAATAAAATGCACGACAGGGCATGAGAAACCGAATGCAGTACCCATTGAAAATCTCTATTTTCCTATTTGCTGTCGCAATGCAATGGATTGCAATTAAAATAATCTCCGAATATAACAGTCAGCAAATATATTGAATAAATTACGATTTTTTCGACATTCAGTTAGTGTGGATAAATCAGATGCCACAGAGAATTAAATCGTTGGATTGGAGACTAATTGAATAACCAATAGCGTACTGGATTTGCCGGACATTCAAATGGACC
>NZ_LWFH01001340.1:0-849 GCF_001635725.1 Oleiphilus sp. HI0066 | reverse complement strand
TTGTAATACTCCCAAGTTAAATCGCCAACTTGAGAGTAGTAGGTATACAAAAAACCAATCTCGAAAGCTCGGTCACGATTTTCAATACCGACAAAAATATCTTTGCTTGCATCGTTGATATCTTCTGTATCCAAGAAGTAATCGTTATACGAAGCGATCAGGGCGATTGAGATATTGTTATGACGAAAACCTGTCCATCCAACTACTTTATCTTTAATAAAAAAGTCGCCGAAATCTGCATCGATAAATGGATAGGGCTCTGTGTACCCATCTTGCCCCTGATATATGCCTGATTCGTATGTAACACCTAGGCCATAGGCATTTCGTTCGTCCGCATTAGCACTTAATGAGAGAAACCCTAAGCAAAAAAGGAGGGCATGAAATAAACTACGCTTCATCAATCGTCCAATATCGAAGTAAAACAGCGGGCTATTGTAACGATTGCTTACACAAAGGAATGAGAAACAAGGCTGTTTTTTCTATTTCAAAGATATTTTTGTAGCGCTAGCGTGTTAACTACTTATTTATTTGAGCAAACCAATGAGCAACGCGATCGTGAAGGATATCTGTATCTATTGGCTTAGTAATATAGTCCGACATACCCGCTTCTAGGCATTTTTCGCGATCACCATCGATAGCGTTCGCGGTCATCGCGATTATTGGTATATCTTTATAAGACTCTCCACATTCACCTTTTCTTATGTTTTGAGTTGTTTCATATCCATCCATCTCGGGCATTTGGCAATCCATGAAGATCATGCCATAGCTTGGTTCGTTGCTCATTTTCTCAAGCGCTTCAACACCATGATTCGCGACCTCAACACTTAAACCAAGCCCTTCAAGTAAGGT
>NZ_LWFH01001339.1:0-1219 GCF_001635725.1 Oleiphilus sp. HI0066 | reverse complement strand
AAAGCTGATAAGAAATAAGGCTGGTCACTCCACTCTGGTAACTTTGATGCTCCTACGTTATTTCGAAAACTCTCGCTAACTAAAGCCAGATGATTGCTAAACAAAAAGCTAGAGCCGGATGCATCAGATCGCACGACTACGCTAATGGGCGTTGCTGGCAATTGAATACCTGGATTGCTTGTCTGAATATCTGGGTGATCCCAATATTGAATCTCGCCGAGAAAAATACGTGAATACACGTCTCGTGAGAGTTTTAAATCTGAAACGGAGGGCAAGCTATACATTAAAGAAACTTGTCCAGCAATCAAAGGCACCATCAGTGCGCCCTGCTCCAAGTAACTCAACTGCTCGTCACTCATCGCTAAGTCACTGACCGCGAAATCAACATCCCCGTTGATGAATTGAGATATTCCATCACCAGACCCGACAGCCTCGTAATTGATCCGCGCATCGTTATCGCGATAACTGAAATCTTTAAACCATTTTTGATAGATAGGCTCAGGAAAGCTTGCGCCAGAACCGTTGAGATGCACAAAGTTTGAGCCATGAGCAAAGAAAGACGTGAACAGCAATAGCACGATCCATGTAGAAGGCATAAACCATCTCCCGAGAGAACATGTGTCGGGTAACAGTAGTCGGAATTTTAAATATTTGAAGCTTTTGTATTGCGAGAGAGTAACAATAACTTAGCGATATCAGCGTTTAACAGCGTATGATCGAGGCTAAGCTTCAACAAGCTCTTGCTTCTTTTCCTGATGCCAAGACTATTTATATCGCATATAGCAGTGGGCTTGATTCCACTGCTTTGCTTCTCTCCGCGGTTCGCTCACTCCAAACACTAAAACCAACTCAATCATTCTGCGCTATCCATGTTCACCATGGATTAAGTTCTCACGCTGATGCGTGGGCGGAGCATTGCCAAGCTGTTTGTGCCGAATATCAAATACCATGCATTGTTGAGCGTGTTCAACTTGATCTGAAAGGTAAAAGTCTCGAGCAAGCGGCGCGTGAAGCGCGATATGCGGTGTTCAAACGACATGTCGGCACCGATGATATTTTGTTGTTGGCGCATCATCTTGATGATCAAATCGAGACGGTTCTTATGCGACTTATAAGAGAGACTGACTCGAGTTTGTTGGCTGCTATTCCTCACAGTCGGCCTATGGGACTAGGTCATCTCGTTCGACCATTTCTAGATTTACGAAGAAAGGATCTTGAG
>NZ_LWFH01001338.1:0-714 GCF_001635725.1 Oleiphilus sp. HI0066 | reverse complement strand
TTGAGTTCTATCTTTAAAGAAATATCCAAAAAGGTATCTATCTAAGCCGTATAAACTAAACCATTTTGGGCCTCCGGAGGCACCCAGAAACGACGTAAATAGCGATTGTTTGAATCCTTGTTCTTGAATCGTTTTTCGTGCAGTTTCGCCAGCGTAAAGCTCGATCAAAACGTATCCTTATATGTGATATTTTGTTTGATGTATTGGTTTGACAGCACGATCATTAATCGAAAAGGCAGTCGATGCAACAAGCTTTAGCGAGAAAATATAGATTCTCTTCCGTGAATCTTGTCGCAAGAAGGTCCGTAAAAGGGAATAAGATTGAAGGGAGTTAAAGCATGAGGTTGCAAGTTAAGCCGATTCATTTTTTCGATGCTCAATTAGGGCTGTTCGTTGGTAGTGTTCACTTCTCGCTACTCTCTTTGAGCTTTTATCATGCCAATCTGGTTTGAGTGTCGGATTCAAAAAAGGGTAAACATACTCAATGTTTACCCTTATCGGTATCAACTAATTGCGGTAGCCTGTTTAGTTAAAAGTTATACTTCATGCCGACCTGAACTTGCCTTGGAATACCTGGTCTGTCGCCAAAAGGGCGTAGCGAGGTGACGTAGACTTTATTTAGCGCGTTTCTCAGGCTGGCATAAATATGCAGGTCCTTAGAAACTTTATAACTGCTCTTCAAGTCAACGACTATGTAGTCGTCGATAGTTCTGT
>NZ_LWFH01001337.1:0-1613 GCF_001635725.1 Oleiphilus sp. HI0066 | reverse complement strand
TCTGGGTGTTTCACTTCCCATGAGAATTCAGCAGTAAACGCATCAACGATGCTCCCTGGTAGAGGTAAGTCTAGCGTCGCTGCGTCAGGGTCTTGGTTTACCTCTTCATCATTTGTCTGAACTTGAGACGCAGATTCGTCATCTTTCGTATCAACACTTGCGCCACTGGCTTTGAAGCTCGCGTTTTTGTCTTCGACATTTAAATCTGCGGGTAAACCTCGCCAATTCAGCGTTTCTTCTGCATCTGAAATGTTGCTTAAATCACTAGAGGCTTTGAAGCGAGGAAGGTTAAATAGATTGATTCTTTCAAGATTTTCTCGGCCAACAATTGTGCGAACACCATCCCCTGACTCGATCATTTGTCTTCCGTGATCATAGAAAAATTCAACTTTGCCTTCGAGAACTTCTAGCGTTGTTCCCATAAGGCTCGATCTTAAACGGAAGTCAGTGCCACGCACTGCCGCAACGGCGCTCGGTGTGCTTATTTCGTAACGAGAACCGTTTACCAAAGGACTTACGGTTGTTCGCAAGCCACCTCTGCTTAGGCGCATGCGTGTGTCTACCATCCCTACGTCTTCGTACTTGCTTAATTTGTTGAAGATTAGGTGGGAGTGCGGATCAAGCTTGACGGTGGAATTATCAGCAAATTGAACTGTGATTTTCCCATCCCTCGTTAAAAGTTCATCCCCAACATAGATCTGAGTGTTACTTTTTATCGCATGATAGCGTGTTTCTTGACGGCGTTTGATTAAAGCTAGGCCTTCAGAGCTAATAATTTTCGCTGGACGAGGTTGGTATTTGAGCCACGAGATAGGGACTTTAATAATCGAGCCGACTTGCAGATTTTCAACGTCTTTGAGGCGGTTGTAATGAGAGATAGATGTCCAAGAATACTGACGTTTCAACAAACGCTCAGCCACGTCTTTCAAGGAATCATTTGGTCTTACTGTGTAGTGCCAATCTAGGTTTTGATATCCATCATAACTCTCAGCATTGATACTTGGTGAAGTCAAAGTAAGCGCTAACGCAACAAAACTTGCTGCGAATATAAGGGTTAGACGGTGATGAACTGACTGCACAGGACCATTCATAGTATTACACTTTAAGCGGTGAAGCTTTTAGTCTCCCCCGCGCTCAAGGCGATAGCCGTGCTGATAAATAGTCTTAATTCTAAAGCCGTTCTCTGGTTTGATATTAAGTTTTCGGCGCAAACGACTCACGTGCGTATCAACAGTTCGCGTATTAATATTTGAAGAGATGCCCCATACTCGCTCTAGCAAGAAGTCGCGAGACAAAAGTCGGCCAATATTTTGGAACATAAATACCGCGAGGTCGAAGTCTTTATCTGTAAGCGAGACTTCCTCTCCAGATGAGATGATTGTTCTCTTGCTCAGATTTATGACGTAAGGTCCGATTTCTAGCTCTTCTTGTTCAGCTTGCTCTGTACCTAATCGACGGCTCAGCGCGTTGATTCTTGCCGTCAGCTCACCAATTCGTGCAGGCTTTACCAAATAGTCGTCAGCACCCGCATCAAGCGCTGTAATGATATCGGCTTCACTGTCGCGCTGAGTTAGGAATAATACCGGGACGCGCCAATTCATTTCGGCACGAAC
>NZ_LWFH01001336.1:0-1219 GCF_001635725.1 Oleiphilus sp. HI0066 | reverse complement strand
CAGTTCACGCGCTTTGTTGGTCACCACAAATTCTAAGTGGCCACCACCAATGGTGTCGTAGGTACTGTCAGCTGTAATCACCATCTTGCTGCTGTTATCACGTGGCGTAGAGCCCGTGCAGCCAAGAATAGTCACCAAAGCATAAGCGCTGCCAGAATCCTGACATCGCTTTGCTGCATCGAACCATGTTTGTGAGCGCATATGAGTTACCTAAAGTTCCTTTGTCCTAATGTCGTATTAGGAGTTCGCTATGTGCTTGCGAGTTTCGTTCACCGCATTCAATACACACTCAGGCGTTGCTGGTGCGTTCATTGGCGGGCTGAACTTGTATTCCGCCATGCTTGAAACGGCATCGCGTAGTGCTGACCACGCTGAAATACCCAACATGAACGGAGGCTCACCCACAGCTTTCGAGCGGTAGATAGTCTCTTCTTTGTTTGGAAGTTGTTCCATAAGCTTCACGCGGAAGTCGATTGGTGTATCGCCAACTGCTGGAATCTTGTAGGTCGCTGGGCCGTTTGAAAGTAGGCGGCCGTTGTCGCTCCATACGAGATCTTCCGTGGTCAACCAACCCATGCCTTGAATGTAAGCACCTTCGATCTGACCGATGTCGATCGCAGGGTTAAGTGACGCACCAACGTCTTGTAGGATATCTACGCGTGTGACTTTGTATTCGCCGGTTAGGGTGTCCACAATCACTTCTGACACAGATGCGCCGTTTGCGAAGTAGTAGAACGGACGACCTTTACCTGTGTTGCGATCGTAGTGGATCTTAGGCGTTTGGTAGTGACCGCTTGAGAACAGTGGTACACGCGCCATGTAAGCGTTTTGCGTGAATTCCGCAAATGGTGTCCACACTTCTTCTCCGTCTGCTTTTACTGCAACAACGTGGTTGCTTTCAAAGCGAATCTTGTCTTCGCTTGTACCGTGAAGTTCAGCTGCGTACTTGATCATGCCGGCTTTGATGCGCAAACAAGCGTCGCGTGCTGCCATGCCGTTCAAGTCAGAACCTGAAGATGCAGCCGTTGGAGACGTGTTAGAGACTTTGTCAGTACGTGTTGCTGTGACCTGAATAGTGTCTAGGTCGACTTGGAATTCGTTGGCAACAACTTGTGCAACTTTCACGTACAAGCCTTGGCCCATTTCCGTCCCGCCGTGGTTTACTTGGATCGAACCGTCTGTGTAGACGTGAACCAATGCACCGGCTTGGTTAAGGAAC
>NZ_LWFH01001335.1:0-1029 GCF_001635725.1 Oleiphilus sp. HI0066 | reverse complement strand
GACGCGCATAGCTCTGAAGTAATTGCTGGAGTGCCTGAGACGCTGCTCAAACTCAGTAATTCATCCATCAAAACAGGCGTTGTCACACGCAATTCGATTCCTGCAAGTCAACTGAAACTTGATCGTAGTCAGTTGCGAGTGGGAAGAGTACTTGCACGTGAGCACGCCCCTCCTAAGCCTTCACCTGACGCTTTATTGATGCTCGCCGACGAATGGCAAGTTGACCCCAAGCATTGTATCTACGTTGGCGATTTTCGTTACGATCTCGAAGCCGCGCACAATGCAGGTATGCATGCCGCTTGGTATGCCTCAGGGTATTCTTCTCAACCGGAATGGGCGCATCTCGCGCACTTTGATTTCTCTCATTATAACGATTTTATTCCTACATTAGCCGCGTATTGGCGAAAAGTTTCTGCGGGCGCGTAGCAAATTTAATAAGTCAGTCATCTGCAACTGATCACTTCAAACTTTCAATCCGTACACAATTAGGCATCGGTCGTTACGTCGATAAACTGGCTTTAGAGCTTAGCTTGATATTTTAGGTAGAGGACATAGATTGAACAATGGTTTGGAAAAACATTTTTGTTGCATTGATAGTAAGCACGTTTTTCTTAGCAAGCGGGTGTAGCTTGGTACGGCATACGATTGAACACGCACCGTATTCAGTTATTGAAACTAAGAACGCGGAAGAAGCGGAGTCTGAAAATATCGAAGTACGTGAATATCAACGTCTGTTGTTAGTGACTGCGCCGATGAACCCAGGCTCTAGAGAGGATGGGGCCTTTCGTAAGTTATTTGCTTATATCTCTGGCGAAAATAGCGAAGAGAAAGAAATTTCAATGACTGCGCCAGTGTTTATGGATCCGGCAAAGACAGAACAAATGTCTTTTGTGCTGCCCGAAAGTTTTGAGCTGTCGACTGCGCCGAGCCCGAGAGATGCTGCGGTCGAGGTTCAAGAGCTCCGTAACATGAAGATGGCGGTTATCCGTTTCAGTGGTACCTTGAGCGAGGAAAATATTTCAGATAACC
>NZ_LWFH01001334.1:0-40327 GCF_001635725.1 Oleiphilus sp. HI0066 | reverse complement strand
AACGCGTCTATTTCCTGCACTAGGGCATCTGCAGCAGGAACACTCGTATTTGATTCAAACCAAACGCGTAACTCGAACATGTCGCGATCAGCGGTCGGAAAGAATACTTTTGGCAAAGAGCCAACAGAAAGCACACCAAAAATACTCAAACCAAGTGCAGTCACAACCGCTAACCATGGCTTACGCAAACTGTGCGCGAGAAAACGCTGATAGCCTTCTGATTTTTCTTTTGAGCTAACACCAACCTGCCACCAGCGAGACTCATTTGGCTTGGCGAGCTTGTTCTCAAGCAAGGCACAGATAGCAGGAATCACAGTCATGGACAAACAGAATGAAGCGATCAAAGCCAATATCACGCTCACTGATATCGTACCAATGAAGTCTCCGGCATTACCCTCAATCAAGAGGATTGGCATGAACGCAAGAATAGTAGTGAGCGTTGATGCTAGTAGAGGCATAAACAGATGATCAAAAGCTTGTCGGATCGCTTCCGAGGACGCGAAACCCTGCTTTATTCTAGTGCTGACTTCATCCGTCATCACAATAGCGTTGTCGATCAACAGACCAATCGCGACAATCATGCCAAACATCGACATCTGCTGAACTTGGAGATTCAACACATTTAAAGCAAACAAGACACAAGCCGCTGCGAGCGGCAGCGAGCACGCCACGATTAACCCAGAGCGCCAGCCCATAAACAGCCACACAACGAGTAATACGGCAATCATGCCCGCCATCAAGTTTTGACCAAGGCTCTGCAAACGATCTTTGGTATAGCTCGCCTGCTCAAACACCTCATCCAAGGAGACAACCCCACCGGTCTCTGCCTCAACTGACCTCAGCACATTTTTAACCGACGCAGTCCAAGGATTAATCTGACTTGAAACTTCGATACGCGCTGCGACCAATATGACGCGATCACCATCAACACGCATGATGTTATCTTCTGGTTTAGAGTAACTTTTTTCGACAGTAGCTATATCACGCAACAATACGTCACCACTGGTGCTTTTCACTGGCAACTGTCGAATACGATCAAGCGAGTCAAACTCGCCACGCACTTCTATAGCGCTAAATACTTTGTCGCTCAACAGACGACCCGCAACTTCTTTGGAGTCGGATGCTTCAACAATCGCCGCTAACTCTTGAACCGTCATCCCTAGTTCGGCTAATTCATAGGGTTCTACATATATTTGCACTGTCTCATCTGGCGCGCCATGTAAACTGACATACTCAGTACCTGGAACCGCTTCAATGCGATCTTTCAATATTTGCGAAATGCGATTCATAATATCGAGCTGAGGCGCACCTTCGCCCTGCCACTTCACAGCTGTAATCAAGGTATATGCATATGCGATGTTCTCTTCTTCGATAATCTTTGGAACAGAAGCTTGTGGCGGGAGCTTACGGCTCGCATCTTTAATGCGATCTCTCACGCGAGAAATCAGCTGTTGGTTGGTTTGAGAGGTAACTCTATCTTCGAGTTCCACAGCTAGAACCGAAACATTACTACGAGACGTTGAATTAATCGTTTTGATCTCAGAAATGCTCGCTAACTCAGACTCAAGCACTTCAGTAATTGAAGATTCAACCAGCCTTGCCGATGCACCCGGAAACTCTGTCACAACAGAAATAAAGCGTTGTGTAATACGAGGATCTTCGATCTTAGGTAGCGCAAACCAAGCAGATAAACCTGCGGCGCAAATCACAATCAAGGTCATCAACAAAAGATGGGGATTTTCATAAAACGCAGCACTGACAGAGCTTAAGCGTGATCCAGATTTCTGCATTACTGGGCTCCTACGATCACGGCGTTTTGATCGGCATATCGGACTTTTTGATTCGCCACAATTCTATGCGTAGCTCTGAGCACAACGTTCGGCAAATCATCTTTCGCGAGTCCGCCTCTTACCAAAACGTAGTCGCCTGCAAAGCGATCGATCATCACCGTTTTTCGAGAGATTACAGCGGTTGCATCACCTACAGAATTCGCTTCACCTTCCACTGCAAGCGGCTCAGCAAGATACACTGACCATAAACCGCGACCGTATTCACTCAGTGCCTCTATCGGCAGCCATAAACCAGAGCGCTGACGATCACTACGTAATTGCAGACTCAAGATTTCACCGGGAACTAAACCTCGTTCATCTATATCGGCAACGTGCAGAAACACGTCTGACGCTCGATTGCCCGAAAGACTAAACTTGATGCGATCAACCTTGGCTTCAAACACTCCAGCAGAATGTTCAAGACGAACCGCCTGCCCTTCAGCCAGTTTCTGGGCGACTCGCAAAGGCAAGCTTGCTCGAATCTCTGCCATAGCGCTTTGCTCGACCAAGAGAACTGGCAAGCCAACACTCATTGTTCTGCCGACGTCGCTCAGACGCTCAATCACCACCCCATCAAAAGGCGCCTTGAGTACAGATTTCTGCAATTCCAACTTAATCGATGACAATTGTGCATTCGCGAACGCTAGGTCAGCCTCTGCTGCTTGTCGTTGTCGGATGGCTTCATCTAAAGCCTGAGCAGAAACATTACTATTTGTGCGCAGCCCTTTTGTTCGCTTGAGAGATGACTTAGCAAGATCTAATGAAGCAACCGCCCTATCACGCGTCGCACGCAACTCGGTTTGTCTTGCTTGCAAGCGAGCAGTATCAAGCTGTGCGAGAATCTCCCCGGCAACAAAGGCCTCACCTTCTTTCTTTGAAATAGAGACAAGCCGGCTTGCGATATCAAAGCCTAACTCTACGCGCTGTGCAGCCTCAACGCGCGCAACAAACTGCTCATATTCTGGCACGAAAATCTCGCCACCATCACCAAGCGTCTCAACCAAAACGGCTGACGCAGCAATGTCATTGCTCGTTGAAGAATGTGTTATTCGACTAACGCCAAGTGCTGCCGAGAGGAAAACAAAAAACACCGAAACAAGAAAAATGGGTGAATTGGTCAACCTTTGAATGGATGGCATTTATTCCTCACTTAATTGGATTTCTAAAAAAACTACCGGAACTACGAACGAGTCCACACTTTCGGATTTATTTTTTACACTGTAAATTTTACACTGTCAATTTTTTAACTTATCGTATGACTCATGGGAAGAAGAAAACTAGACGAACAAGAAGTGGCAGAGTTCAGAGCAAAGCTTATGGACCAAGCACTCATACTATTTGCGAAACACGGATACCGTGACGTATCAATTAGAGCTATTGCCCTGGCGACTGGTTGCAGCGCCATGACGCCATATCGCTATTTTGAAAACAAAGAAGCGATTTTTGATGCTTGTCGCGCTCGCGCCTTCGAGCGATTCGCCGAGTTTCACGAACAGATTGTTGAAGCCCATCCCCACCCTGTTGAACGAATCAACGCACTCGGCCAAGGGTATGCAGACTACGCAGCCGCACATACCGATGCATTTCGTTTAATGTTTGAATTAGACCAACCGAGCGAGCCTAGCAACCATCTTACGCTAATGGGGAATCGCGCTTTCGACACTCTGCGAAACTCAGTAAGAGACGCTGTACAACAAGGTTATTTAAAAGGCGAACCAGAAAAACTAGCTCATTTATTTTGGGCGACAATACATGGCATCGTCGTACTAGACCTAACGAACAAACTCACTTACGGAATCGACAAGCATGCCTTGCTCGAATCTTTCTTTGAAGGCGAGTTCACTTCAGCGAGAAACACTCCCGAAGACAGCAAATGAGCTCTCACACTAACGATCTCGATACTACAGGTCCGGGCGTAAGAAAGGCTTCACCCAAGGTTTGTTTTGTTCAATCTCTTCGAGGGTTAGACCGGTTAACTCATACGGCAACACCAACCAGTCTTGCGTTTTATGGAGAAAGTAGTCTGGCTTCCGGCCAGTCTCAGATAAGCCCTCTTTGAAATATGGCATCGCAATACGTGTATCGTCAGGCATGTTGCGTTTAGCTTTACTTGATAAACGCTGAATGACCGCATCGATATGGCGCCCAGTACTGAACACATCATCGACAATCAACAGTTTGTCGTCGTAATTCATATTCTCAAGCAGATATTGAATACCATGAACACGAATACCCTGATTGCCCTCTAACTCTTCAAAGTATTGTTCCATGCCGCGGTATGACGTTCGAATAGCGATATGATCTGTTTCTACCCCCAGCGTTTGTAGACACTCTTGCACATAAATACCTACTGTCGACCCGCCACGCCAAATACCGACAATAAAGTCTGGACGAAAACCACTTTCATATATTTTGACCGCCAAACGATAGCTATCTTCCACCAACGACTGCTCTTCGACATATCGTTTTTTCGCTTGCTTCTGCTGTTCTAGCCCGGCCATTTTACCCATCCTATTTATACTCGATATACGATACTCAGCTTGCAAAATGTTTTTGAAAAAGTAAATAATCAAGCCACTTATACTGAGCATACTGGGATTCAATCGGTGACTCTTAAAACCTACATTGGCGCACAACAATTACTAGAAGATTCGTTCCGTTTAGGCACGCAAATTCTAGACTCAGGCTTCAAACCAAGCATTATTATTGCACTATGGCGAGGCGGAACACCGATTGGGACAGCAGTACAAGAGCTGCTTGAGTATCACGGAATTGAAACAGATCATATCGCCATTCGAACCTCTTCCTACGCAGCTGCCATTGATGGTCGCTCAAATGAGATTCGCATTCACGGCATGAGCTATCTCATCAAACACGTGAAACATACGGACCGCTTATTAATCGTCGATGACGTATTTGATACAGGGCATACCATTAAAGCGGTAATTGAACATCTTGAAACTCACGCCAGAAGAAATACGCCGCAAGAAATAAAAGTGGCCGTACCGTATTACAAGCCTACACGTAATCAAACTGATATTGTGCCAGATTACTTTTTACATAAAACCGAAGAATGGCTTAAATATCCGCACTCGCTTGAAGGTTTGAGTCATGAAGAAATAGCCGAAAACAGGCCAGAGCTATACGAGATAATTAAGCCTCACCTCAAAAAGTAATTCACTCATCTAGCTCAAAGGCATAATTGACCTGATCACTGCTGAAACCGCGACTATATAAGTAGCGTTGCTGCTTCGCTTTTTGCTTTAAGTCAAAAGCGCGATCCCAATCACCAAACTTACGCTGTCGCGTATGCTTGGCGAGTTCAAACCAATCTGTATCATCACGTTCAAACGCAAGCATCACAGCTTCAGAATCGACTTTTTGCACTGCGAGCTCTTGCCTCACCCGCGCCGCACCGTAGCCCTTTATAACACGTGATCGCAGCAACATATCCGCATAACGTTGCTCACATAAGTAGCCTGCTTCGATCATTTGCTCGATCACATCATCAACGAGGACTTGTTCGTCCTCATCTAAATTCCGTAAGAGCTTATCTCTCAACTCGTGAATTGCATATTCACGCCTCGCTAACAAATCAACGGCTTTGTTTTTTAGTTTTTGCAGCAGCTCAGCTTGCTCACTCATACACACTCATCACACTTTATGCATCACCTAACAACAAGCGTCGAATAAACACTTCTTTGCTAGCAATTTCAAGGTTAAACTACTCCGATTACTTTTTGCTCAACAAGAACAAAAATATCATCTAACAACAAAGACTACCGTGGCAGGCAACTGCTACGTTCCAAGAATACAGGCACGACATGGCTAATTTCTTATCCAAGCTTTTTAAACCAAAATGGCAAAACAAATCTGCCGAAGTTCGATTAGAAGCTCTGCAGCAACTTGATCCAAATAACAATGAGCAACGTGAGATTATCGAATCTCTGCTCTTAAATGATGAAAACCCTTCTGTAAGACAAGCAGCACTGAGTAAAACAAGCGATCCAGCGCGCGTTATTGTACTCTACGCGAAGTTAAACAATGCGGACAAACCCGCTGCGGTTGAACATTTAACAAAGCTCAGTGAATCTTTAGGCCTTAGCCTATTTGACCTCATCGAAGACAAAACCTTTTTGGCGCAAATTATAATCGCCACTGAATCTCCAGATGAATTCCTAAATAGCCTTGCACGCATTCAAGATGAGGAGGCGCTCATCCTCATCGCACAACAAGCGAAGCTAAGTCGACTAAGACAAGCTGCCACCGAGCTAATCGAATCTGAAGAATGCCTTGATAAAGTTATTGAAACAGCGCGATCAAAAGACAAAAAAGTCTTTCAAATTGCAAAGAGTAAATTAAGCCATATTCGTGAACACAAAAAACAAGTCGAACAACAAAAGCTTCAACTCTCTGGTTTACTCGCGAATCTCAAAGAACTCGCAAACACAGACGACACTAACCTCTACTCCGCAAAGTTAGACAGTTTGAAACAACGCTGTAACGCGCTTATTGAAGTCGCAAGCAATGATCAGGTTAGTAGTTACCAATCACTGGTTATCGACTGCGAAAAACGCCTGCAAGCAATTCAAGTTGAAGAGGCAAAAATTGCCTCTGTTAGCGCAGAAACAAAGCAACCAGAAGATCAAGAAAGCCCCTCCTCCGACATCAGCTTGGAGCAGCAAGATTCAGAACTTATCGCAACAATTAACACCTTGGAAGATACATTGAGTCAGTTATCTGAGAGAGCCGCAGCTCCTCAGGATACCTCAGCGATCGATGCCATTATCAAAACGCAAGAAACGCGCTGGATTGAAAGCGCCAAAGAAGAAGCTGTCGATAAAGAAACTGAAAAGTCTTACAAACAAAAAATGTCGGCGCTTCGACAATACTTGAGCGCCTTGCAAAAATTATCGCAACAACAAGCGCGCATTGAATCGCTGACACAGCAGTCATCATACGAGGCATATAAAGAACTTAAGAGCATTCTCGACAAAGTAAGCTGGCCCGACAATTTCGCCCTCCCCGCACTACTGATCACGGCGTCAGAGGTGATGGCAAAATCTGAAGAGCACGAGCAAGCAAAAGAGCAAGAACAATCGAAGATTGAAGCTGAGCTAAACCAATCGCTCACCGCACTCGACAAGCTTCTTGACGAAAAGCAGCTCAACGCATCCAAACAAAAGATTCAACAAGTACGAAAACTGCATAAAAAGCTGACTAAGAAAAGACAAAATCACTACACATCTGCCCTAAAACTACGTAGTGATCAACTGAATGAATTGAGAGATTGGCAAGGCTTTGCTGCATCGCCAGAGCAAGAAAGATTATGTGAATCGATGGAAGCTCTGATTGATAAGCATATAGATCCTCAAGAAAAGTCAGCCCAAATAAAGCAACTTCAAGAACGCTGGAAAAGTCTTGGCGGCGCGCAAGACCCTGCCCTATGGCAACGCTTTTCAAATGCGGCTGAGGCAGCATTTGCACCATGCGCTGAATATTATTCTGAGCAAGGCGAGCTGAAAAAAGCCAATCTCGAAAAACGTAAAAAGCTTGCCGCTGAACTTGCTGAATTTGTCGAGCAAATCAACTGGGAAACAGTGGATTGGAAAGCAGTAGAAAAAATAAATCGTCAAGCTCGCAACGAATGGCGCGAAGCTCATCCAGTTGATCGCAGACACGGGCGTGACCTGCAAGAGCAATTCAATCAAACGCTAGCAAAATTGAGCGATAAAATTGACGCTGAACGAGGGCAAAACTTAGCAATCAAACAAGATATCGTATCTCGTGCTCAGGCTTTTGCAGAAAGCGAAGAGCTCTCAACAGCCATGCAAGGCGCCAAAGACCTTCAAAGCGAATGGCAAAAAGTGGGTATTACCGAACACAAGAAAGACAGGGTTCTCTGGAAAGAATTCCGCGCTGCTTGCGACAAAATTTTTGCCCAACGAGATGCTCAACGTAACAAAGCAAAACAGGAAAATGACGAGAAGCTAGCTCAGACCGAAGAGATCGTAAACGAAGCTGAACAAACAGTGAAGCAAACGTTCTCTTCAGTAAAAGACGCCGAGACAAGCCTAGCAAGTTTGCGCTCCAATCTAAAACAAGTGACTAACGTTAATGGGAAAAAACGAACAGAGCTTCTTGATCGCTACAACGCTTGTATTGAAGCTTTGAAGCATCAAATTAAACAGTTGGATTTCGAACGCATTCTGGCTCAATGGAACGAAGCACAACGTAAAGCCGACATTCTCGCGATTGCCGCCGAAAATAAAGAGGAAATCGATGCAAACTTTGCGAGTACCGTTGAATTAAGTAAGCGCCTAGAAGAACGTTTCCAAGCGCGGGCCAAAGCATCAAAAGCGCAAAAACTGACTATCAGCGATGACGATCTCGCACAAGAGTTATGTATTCGTTGTGAGATTGCTGCGGGGCTTGAATCTCCGGCGTCAGCGCAAGAGCGACGTATGCAACTGCAAGTGACTCGTCTGTCAGAAGGTTTGAGTGGCGCAGCCAGCTTATCGAGAGAAGAACAGTTAGAACAATTGCTCATTGCATGGTTTGCTGAAAATGTATTCGATACAAAAACGCGTGAGATCTATACAAATCGTATTGATGCTTGTATCAAACAAGTATTTGGCGCAGCGCAGTTAGCGAGCCAAAAGCTAGCAAGCGAAACCGCTGAACCCGCATAAATATCAAAAACTAGTGCTTTGCTGAGGCGATGTAAGCAATTGCCTCAGCAACAGCCTTTTCAATTTTTGCCGCGATTTCCATCCTTTCTACATCGCTCGTGTAAAACGCCCGATCCACGCTATGTTTGATGTATTTGGCGGGCACTTTATTCAAAGCAAGACACGCAATATCACTCAATTGCGCTTCGCTAAACGTATGCTTTTTAAGCTGTTTAGACATTTCATCTACCACCAAGCGCTCATGGTAATTAAAAATACTGTCTAGTACCGACATAAGTTGATTCCCTTTTAAGCATCCAATCAGTCATCCAACAGAATGATAAATTAAGTAATAAGTGTGCAGCTTACAAACTGTGCCACCACAAAGTGTGATCGAAACACAGTTACTCATAAACTTTGGCAAGGTTAGTGGCAGGGCTAAGAGTGATAACATACAATCTTTCAGACCAACGAGTGAAAAGAGTAAAGCAATGAAACTTACCCACGTATTGGTCGCCGTCATCGCAATGATGTCGTTCGGCTTGACCCACGCGGCACAGCAAAGCCTTGAAGAACTGCTAGCACAAGCAGAACAGGCACCAGAATTAGTTCCAGAAAAATCACAGCGTGAAGCAAGTGTTCATATCGCACGCTCTCTCCTTCTGAGCCACTATCGTAAACAAGATATCGATCGCGAATTGTCGAAACGTGTCTTTGAGCACTACTTAGATTCTCTTGATGGACAGCGCCTGTACTTCCTTCAATCAGATATCGAAGAATTTGAACCTTACCGCAACCGTCTCCATGGTGCCTTGAAAACTGGCCAACTAGAACCAGGATTCAAGATTTTTAATCGCTATCAAGAGCGCGTTATTCAGCGTCTCGTTTATAAAATTTCTCTTCTAGAGAATGACTTAAAAGACATGCGTTTCGATGATGACGAATTCATTCTGTCTGATCGCTCTGAGCAAGCGTGGCCAACAACAGAAGCTGAACTAGAAGATATTTGGCGTCGACGCGTTAAAAGTGGTGCACTCTCTTTAAAATTGTCTGGCGAGTCACTTAAAGAAGCTGCGGACACTTTGCGTACCCGCTACCAGTCGCAACTAAAGCGTGCGCTTCAGATTCGTAACGAAGACGCTTTCCAAGCCTACATGAATGCGTTTACAACGCTTTATGATCCACATACGACTTACTTCTCACCTCGCTCTTCAGAAAACTTTAACATCAACATGAGTTTGTCGCTTGAAGGAATCGGCGCGGTTCTACAAGCCGACAATGAGTTTACAAAAGTTGTTCGCTTGATTGCAGGTGGTCCTGCGCAACAACAAGGCCAGCTTGGCCCTGCTGACCGAATTGTCGGCGTTGCTCAAGGCGACGAGAAAATGGTTAACGTTGTAGGTTGGAGATTAGACGAAGTTGTACAATTGATTCGTGGTCCAAAAAAATCAACGGTGCGCCTCGAAGTTATTCCATCCGAAGCAAAAGTCGACACAGACACGCGCGTGATCGCGATTGTTCGTGACAAAGTAAAACTTGAAGATCAAGCAGCGAAAAGTTCTGTCATCGAGACTGAACGCGACGGTCAAACTAAGCGCGTTGGTGTTATCGAGATTCCAACCTTCTATGCTGACTTCCAAGCCATGCAAAACGGCGATCCAAACTACAAGAGCACAACACGCGACACATTGCTTTTGTTGAATGAAATGCGTGCCGAAAAAGAACTAGATGGTCTGGTCATTGATCTACGCGGCAATGGCGGCGGCTCATTAGACGAAGCAAACAAGCTTACCGGCCTGTTCATTGATGAAGGCCCTACCGTTCAAATACGCAGCGCGAACAACCGCGTCGAAGTGCTAACTGACCCAGATCCAAAGCTAGTATATAACGGCCCTTTACTCGTTCTCGTTGACCGTTTGAGTGCTTCTGCATCAGAAATCTTTGCAGGCGCCATTCAGGACTACGATCGCGGTATCGTGATGGGCTCTCAAACCTTTGGTAAAGGTACCGTTCAATCTGTTCGTCCTTTAAACCACGGCCAGCTTAAAATCACTCAAGCTAAGTTTTATCGCATCTCGGGTGCCAGCACACAGCATAAAGGCGTTGTACCAGACATTCTGATCCCTGATACGGTCGATACGACTAAAGTAGGTGAAGATTCTCTTGAAAACGCTCTTCCTTGGGATGCTATTGCAGCGGCCGATTTTAAACAACTCGCTAGCAACGACGGTGTTGAAACAGTATTGAATCAACGCCATAAAGAGCGCTTTGCGAAAAACGAAGAATACCAAGTCTTACTTGAAGAGATTGCATTGCTCGATAAGCAACGCACAAAAGATCGCGTATCTCTCAATAAAGAAGTTCGCCAAAAAGAAATCAAGACAGCTGAAAAAGAGCAACTCGACTTAGAAAACAAACGTCGTAGCTTTGATGGCAAAGAACCTTACGCTGATTTCAAGGCATGGGAAGATGACGTCGAAGCTCAAGCAAGCAAGACGCAGAGCGACGAACTCGAAATAGACTTTATCGTTGACGAGAGCGTCGAGGTATTGCTTGATTTCATTGAAGCAACTGCAAAAGCTTCGATCGCAAAAGCCTCATAGTCAGCAGTAATGACCAGCGACGATAAGCCTTCCTCAAGACACTTGCCCGACGAAAAGGTCGGGCAAGACATTGATTCAAAACCTACAGATCTTGATGCATCACCAGAAAGCCAAAATCAAGATACGCCCTCTAGCTCAGAAAAACACTCAAACAAATCAAATGATCAACATACACCAGTTGAGCCATGGGTTAGTGAAGAAACCATTGCAGGGCTATTTGATCGTGTTGGATCTGCTGCTGGCCAGGCTTTTAGGATAGCTAAACGCACAACAGATACCTCCTACAAAGTTGGTAAGGCACTCATTCAATCTCAAGATCAGTTGAAGTTGATGGTAGCCGCAGGTGAGAGTTTAAAAGATCTACGAGAAGTTGCCGGGCTTACAATCAACGAATTAAACGAAGCACTTCAGCTCAAAGACAAATCGCTTATTGAAGCAGTTGAAAATGGCACTGCTACCCTATCGTTCGAATTAATTTTACGTTTAAGCTCGTTGCTGGCTCGTAACGACCCAATTCCTTTTATATTGAAGTACAGCCGAACGTATTCACCTGAGACTTGGCGACTACTGCATGATTGGGGTGCAGGGAGGCTTCCTCTGCAATATCAGCGTGAGCGTGAATTCATTAACATACTGCGCTCCAAAGATAGTGCACGCGAATTGAGCGACGAAGGGTTTGCCCACGTACTCGCCTATACACGAGAAGCATTTAATATGGCCTTGCACTTCGTAGAAGAGCAAGAGAAAAAGTCCTAAGTCTGTGCTCCAACACCAGTGTATTCACTACTCTCTCAACACTACGTTCTCATTGAATGATTCAATCTGATTTAACAAACGGCCCTGTCGGCCCGCACCTGCGCAAGATGACGATACCCATGATTTGGGGCATTTTATCGATCATGTCGATGAACATCGTCGACACATGGTATGTCGCACAATTGGGTACCGAACCCCTTGCCGCAATGGGATTCACCATCCCTGTTGTCTCAATACTGTTGAGCCTCGCATTCGGCATTGGCATCGGTAGCTCATCGTTGATATCTCGTGCAATTGGTGCAGGTGATACGACGCGCGTTCGTATTTATGCCACGCAATCACTGTTCATAGGCCTGAGCGTGGCGCTGAGTTTCGCGATTATCGGTTATCACAATATTGATACAATTTTTATCGCCTTAGGTGCGCCAGACACCCTACTGCCGTTAATCCATGAGTTTATGGACATCTGGTTCTTAGGCAGTTTTATCGTCGTTATTCCCATGGTTGGAAATTCTGCACTGCGCGCGGCTGGCAACACCTTTATTCCAAGTATGATTATGATCGTCGTCGCCATTGTGAACATCATTCTCGACCCGATACTGATCTTTGGTTATTTCGGACTTCCCGCTTTAGGCTTGCAAGGCGCGGCCATTGCGACCGTCATCTCCTATTCTTTTGCCTTAATCATTGGCCTGTATTTATTGGCTATTAAATTACGCTTTCTAAGCCTCAAGGATTGTCGCGGCAGAATTATCGAAAGTTGGAAAGCGATTCTTCATCTTGCTATTCCCGCGATTGGCACCAATCTTATCGCACCGCTCTCCGTGGCATTCTCAACGTGGCTGGTTGCAGGATATAGCGCAAGCGCAGTCGCAGGTTTTGGCGTTGCTTCTCGGATTGAATCATTGTGCCTGGTTGTCATCATGGCGATTTCTTCAATTATGGGTCCATTTGTAGGGCAAAACTGGGGAGCGAAACGTAAAGAACGTGTTGCAGAAGCACTCAGGCTCAGCCAATCATTTAGCCTTCTCTTTTGTATTGGTATCACCATTATTTTGATGATGTTCAGTCATGAGCTATCAATGTTCTTTACTGACGACGCGGCTGTTGTTTCATCATCAGCGCATTATTTAGAATTGGTACCCTGGTCGTACTTTTTCCTTGCAGTGATTATGATCACTTCTTCAACATATAATGGCATGGGTAAGCCAACTCCATCTTTGCTCATGTCCTTTATGCGATTGATTGGCTTGTTCGTACCACTCGCCTTTGTTGGGCAGTACTTTTATGATTTAGATGGCATCTACATTGCTGCCGCACTCTCAAACTTTATTGTTGGATTGGGCGCCATCATCGGGACACGCTCCCTCATGCGCGCCTAATAAGCTAAGGAAACTAACCGTGCCGAAGAAATTAAACTCCCTCTCAGATCTTGGTGGATTGGTTTACTCCACTGAGCACGGCAAAACCTGCCCAAATTGCGAGCAAGCAATCTCAGCTTGTGCCTGCAGTAAGGACGAGATTCCTGAAGGAGATGGCATCGTACGGGTTCGATACGAACGCAAAGGCCGCGGCGGAAAAGGCGTTACGCTCGTTGATGGCATTCTCGAACCAAGTGATAAATTGAAGTCGCTTGCGAAGGAATTGAAAAAGAAATGTGGCGTTGGTGGAGCAGTAAAAGAACACACTATCGAAATTCAAGGAGACCAGCGCGATATCTTGGTCAAGCTCCTGGAAGATAAGGGCTATACTGTAATACGCTCGGGCGGATAACTCGACTAAAGGGAGCGAGTATGGAATTAGTCATAGGAAACAAAAACTACTCTTCTTGGTCTTTACGGCCATGGTTACTACTTTCCTACTTCAATATTCCTTTTGAAGAAACACGCATACCGCTCGCACAAGCTAGAACGCATGAGTTACTCGCAGAGTATTCTCCGTCCTTCAAAGTGCCTGTTCTTATCGATAGTGATTTGATTGTTTGGGAGTCCATGGCGATTTGCGAATATATCAACGAAACCTATTTGAATGGGCAGGCCTACCCCGCCTCGATAAAAGACCGTGCCTTAGCGCGAGCTTATTGCTCAGAAATGCATGCTGGATTCTCAGCATTAAGAACTGAATTACCCATGAATATCAGAGCCATGCGTCGCGTTAAGATTAGTGACAAATGCGAGCATGATATCCACCGTATCGACGGCATGTGGCAAGACGCCCTTAATCGTCATGATGGCGACTTTCTGTTTGGAAACTTCAGTATTGTTGACTGCATGTTTGCACCAGTCGCGACACGCTTCGCCACTTACAACATTGAAGTTTCTGACACCAGCCTCGCGTATATGGATGCCCTGCTATCCTTACCTGCCATGCAGGCATGGAGCGCATCAGCAACAAACGAACAAGAGGTTATTGCCGCGTCAGAAGTCGGAAGCTCCCGCGCCTAAATCGGCTAACATTCGACCCAAGACGCAGCTAAACCGCCCAACGATGTCTCTTTATACTTGTCCGACATTGCTAAACCGGTTTCGTGCATCGCACTGATACAGCGATCCAACGACATAATATGCTCGCCTTCAGCATTGCGAGCGAGATCTGATGCGAGCCATGCTTTCACCGCTCCAAAAGCATTTCTTTCTATGCAAGGCACTTGCACCAAGCCTTGAATCGGATCGCACGTCATCCCCAAATGGTGCTCTAAAGCGATTTCTGCCGCATGCTCTACTTGCTCAGGCGTTCCACCCTTTAGAGCACAAGCTCCTGCAGCAGCCATTGCCGATGCAGCTCCCACCTCACCTTGGCAGCCAACCTCTGCACCAGAGATAGAACTATTATGTTTGATCAATCCGCCAATCGCTGCCGCACTCAAAAAGAATGTCAGGATCTGAGCATCACTCAAGCCATGCTCAAAATAGTGATTATCCATGTAATACAACACCGCTGGCACAACGCCCGCCGCACCATTCGTCGGCGCTGTCACGATCAACTCTCCTGCCGCATTTTGTTCATTGACGGCAATCGCGTAAACACTCAGCCATTCATGACACTCTATATTTACAGGGCTTTTCACGAGTTTTTGAAAAAGTGTCGCGGCTCGTCGTTGTACTCTTAAAACTCCGGGAAGCTCACCTTCTGCTTGTAGTCCCTTTTCAACACAGCTCTGCATTGCCCGCCATGTTGTTAAAACATGTTCTGAAAACGTCGTCTCTTCTTGAAAGCACAGTTCATTTTTCAGTTTCATCTCAGCAATGCTTAAAGCCGAATCTCCACTCATGCTTAGCATTTCTTGCGCGTTGCAAAATGGGAAAGAGATATCGACCTGACTTAAGCTCAACACATGCTGATCAAGCTCTTGTTCAACAACAATAAAGCCCCCGCCAATTGATGCATATGACTGTTCTAGCAACACCTCATCATCAACCACTAATTCAAAGCTAAGAAAGTTAGGATGCGGCAAATCAGATCGATCGGTATTCCATATAAGATGAACGGCAGGATCATAATAAATCTCCGTGCCTGATAGCTGTTCTGAAGCCTCTATCTGACACTTTAATACACGAAGATCTACGTCAACCAATTGATGAGGCAAGTAACCATTCAAACCCAGTCGAACAGCTTGATCGGTCTCATGCCCTTTGCCAGTAAACGCGAGAGAGCCAAATAAGGTGCAACGAACATAGACCTCCTTAGGTTGCAGATCTGGCTTGTGATCAGCTAATACAGTTGAACGAAATGCATGCGCTGCGCTCATTGGCCCCATAGTATGCGAGCTTGATGGCCCAACACCTATTTTGAACATTTCACTGCAAGCGATAAACATGGTGCACTCCGTTGTTGCAATCCAGAAAACAGAATATAGTGGGCAAAAAAATAATCACAAGCTGTCACTTATGTTCAAACTACCAAAATCTTCGAGTGTTAAAATCCGCGGCCAATTCCCTGATGGGCTAAGCATTCAACGCGACGCCAACGGCGTGCCACATATCAACGCAAACAACTTAAACGATGCCACATGGGGGCTCGGATACTGCCACGCTATTGATCGTGGTATGCAGCTCCAATTTATGCGTATTTTAGGGCAAGGTCGTTTATGCGAACTGCTTGATGATACGAATGAAAACCTCGAGATTGATATATTCTTTCGCCGCATGAACTGGCAGCAAGGCGCAGAAAAAGAACTCAGTAAATTAAACTCAGAAACACATGAATGGCTACTAGCATTATGTGATGGCATTAATGCTGGTTTGAAGCATCGAACATCAGGACTCATGCGCCTATTAATTGGAAAACATGAGCCTTGGACACCAAGCGACATTATGCTGACCTTCCGCATGACGAGCTATCTGACCCTCGCCCAAACTCAAGCTGAATCCGAAAGGCTTTTTATCGAACTCATTCAAAATGGAGTGAGTGATGAAAAACTGAAAAGCTTATTCCCAATCCATGACCAACATATCGATCGCGCCTTAATAGAGAAACTCAAGTTAGGTGATCGTCATCTACCTTTAGAGCTACTATGGCAGAGCGCTGCGCCGAGAATGATGGCATCGAATAATTGGGTGGTTAGCCCGAAAAGAACTGCATCGGGTGCGGCATTAATGGCAAACGACCCGCATCTAGAAGTGAATCGGCTACCCAATGTATGGTACGAGGCCGCTATAAATTACCAAGGGCAATCAACGATCGGCTATGGCATGCCAGGCTTACCTGGCCTTCTGGTCGGGAGAAATAAAACACTGTCTTGGGGCGCAACCTATACCTTCGCAGATACCGTCGACAGCTGGATCGAAGACTGCAAAGAGGGGCAATACCGTGTTGAAGATGAGTGGTTTAAGTTCTCCCAGCGAGAGGAGCTAATTACTCGTAAAAAACACGCAGACCACCGCGAGACCTTCTACGAAAACCATCATGGTGTTCTTGATGGATTGCCCACCGAAACAGGGTATTACCTTGCAACGCATTGGGCGCCGGCTGAATCTGGCGCCACCACGCTAAATGCAGCATTCGCATTAAATAGCGTGAGCACCGTAGCCGAAGCACAAATACACTTGGGCGCGATTGAAAGTGCATGGAACTGGGTGATCGCAGATAGCCATGGCGACATTGGATATCAAATGTCAGGTCTGTGCCCTATCCGTGAAAATAACTGGAATGGTTTTGTACCTGGTTTAGGCTGGGACAAAAGCTACGACTGGAAAGGTTTTCATCCGATTGAAGATCTACCCAGAAGCTTTAATCCTGAATGCGGCTATTTTGTCACAGCAAATCAAGACTTGAATGAATTTGGCAAGACCTCCCCCATCAATATGCCAATGGCGGATCATCGCGCACGTCGTATTAACGACCTACTCTCGCAAAACGCAGAACAAGACTTATTAAGCACGCAAGCAATTCAGATGGATCTCTTTTCACTTCAAGCGAAGGAGTTTATGGATGTACTCAAGCCAGTATTAGAGGAGAATTTTTCAGATCAGCCGCTCGCACAAAGCTTGCTGAATTGGGATCTCTGCTACGACAAAGACTCGATTGCGGCAAACCTATTTGAATGTTTCTACACCGAGCTTCGCCACCTTGTATTTCAAGACGAACAAATTAGCCCAGAACTCACCAAACACTTACGCGAACAAACCTGTTTATTTATCGACTTTTATCAAAACTTTGATCGCTGCTTACTTGAGCCAAGTTCAGTGTGGTATCAAGACAACAACCAAGCAGAATGTTTTAAACAGGCGTTTTTGAACGTGTGCACGCACTTTGAAGAACGAACGTGGGGTCAAACCAACACCTTCCAATTCACAAACATTTTGCTGCAAGGCAAGCTGCCTCTATTCTTTGGTCTAGACAGTAAAACTGTTTCAATGATCGGTGGACGAGCAACACCACATCAAGGCCAGCTTTATGAAGCTGCTGGCCGCAAAACGAGTTTCGCCGCATCAGTGCGCATCGCGGCAGACATGAGTGAACAAATACTTCATACCCGCACAGCAGGTGGCGTTTCTGATAATCCATTCTCTCCATGGTATATGTCAGAAATTCAGGGTTGGCTTGATGGCACCTTTAAAACACTAGAGCCATAAACAAAAAAGCACGCCTAGGGCGTGCTTTTTATTTCGACATTAAACCGATCTAGCCGTAAGCCAGATTCAACTTCTTATCATAGAAGTGGGAACAATACTGGCTCAATTTGTCCTGCAAGGTTCACTGAACCTTCTGGTGTTGGGTGAATGTCATCACTCTCAACTTGGCTCGCTGGAACAGTGCCTCGTGGATCAACAAACTGGCAGCTCGCTACAGAATCACTCTGACAAGCGCTACGAAGCTTATTGTTACCAATGTTCAAAGCTTTCGTTAAGTTCGCATTGCCACGTGGAAGCTCGTAGTAACCCAACCAAACAACGTTAGCAACACCATCTGCATCCATCTGATTCAACAAGTTCACTGCGTTAATACGCTGATCTTCAATCAAGTTTCTGCATGAACGAGAAGGATTCCAACGATACCATTGCGTGCGGCATCCGTAAGGGTCAAAAAGTGTAGCAGGGATCAAGATGTCGTTACCGCCGCCATCCATAAGAATGGTATTGATATCACCATTGAAGCTGTTTGCAGCGGCATATTGCTCATACACAGATGGCGCCAAGCTACCACCTTGTAATTCAGCACCTGACTGCGTGTAGTCACGAAATTGTGTGCCGGCATTAGCCTCTAGCGTTTCTTGAATTACACCATTCAAATCGAAAATAGAGTCACCTAAAGTCACCACGTCATTTCGACCATTTACTTGCTCTTCATATGGGCTACCCGTACAACCCACAACACTTAATACAACAGCAGTTGCTGCCGTTGCTTTTACTACATTAGATACAACTTTTTTTAGATTTATCATTGTTCTCTCCAAGCTTTTTATTATGTCGCCATACTCGCATATGGCGCGCAACATACTAATAAACTAAGAAATTTAGACCTAACAATTAGAGGTCAAAATATGAACATGACAGGCCAAATCATGAACAATGTCGGCCAGTACTAGTAAGGTAAATTCGTAATAAAAAACACATTGATGGAAAATAAGCGGCTACGAAACGTAGACGGTCAATAACGAATTAAGCTAGGAAAACGATCTTAGGTTTAACTTAAAGATGAAACAAAAAAGCACGCCGAGGCGTGCTTTTCTAAAACGAATCTACACGACGTTGCACCGTGTAGATTGGCACTAATGCTTATAGCTTAGTGCTGAATACTGGCCAGATTTGGCCTGCAAGGTTTACAGAACCTGCTGGAGTTGGGTGAATGTCATCACCTTCAACTTGGCTTGCTGGAACAGTGCCACGCGTATCGATGAACGAGCAGCTTGCAGTTGTTGCTGTTTCACATGCGTAGTTCAACCAATCGCCACCTGTATTCAAGATAGAGTTAAGGTTGCTATTGCCACGTGGAAGGTTGTAGTAACCCAACCAAACGATGTCCTGAACACCATCAGCGTCCATTTCATTCATTAGGTCTATGCCAAGAAGAACAGTATCCTCCAACAAGTTGTAGCAAGCATTTGATGGCCACCAGCGGTACCACTGAGTACGACATCCGTATGGGTCAAGAAGTGTTGCAGGAATCAAGATGTCGTTACCGCCACCATCAGCCAACACAACGTTGATGTTCGGATTTGTTGCACGTGCATCACGATATTGATTTGTTACTGAAGTTGCGATCAGGCCGCCAGTGATTTCAGCACCTGATTGCGTGTAATCACGGAACTCTTGACCCATGTTTGCTTCAAGAGTCTCTTGAATCACACCATTTAAGTCAAAGATCGAGTCACCCACACTGATTACGTCGTTACGTCCACCACGGTCTGATACATCCTCATCATAGGGATTACCAACACAACCTACTACAGTGAAAGCTACGGCAGCGACAGTTGCTGCTTTAGCAAGCTTGTTTATTACTGATTTAAGATAAGTCATTGTTCTCTCCAACCTTCCTTATTTTTAGATTTAAAGTGGAGCGAAAATCCTACTTAACAAAAATTCACAGTTGGAGTCAGTTCACGAACAAAGTCCAACCATCTGTTCGCTTTTTATGCAAACCTATCAATAATGGCCATGTTTACATTATTAATGCGAAGCTCATCACAAAATTATCTGCAAGTTAGGTTATCCGTTAAGTCAGATCAAAAAATTCGTTAGATATAAAACGAAAAAACACGCTTTCGCGTGTTCTTTAAAGAGGGCAGGATAAATTAATTCATGCCATACACTCTGGGGCGGTCAAAACGCATCATTCCAATGGTTTCTTCTTGCTTAAGCGAATAAGCGGTACGGTCATCAAAATGCGTAAGACGCAAAATATCTAACTCGGTTTCTAAATCTTCTCCGGTATAACTCTCAAGAAGTGCGGTTCTCGCCTCCATATAGGCATAGCCTTTCGTCCACTGCTCATCACGACGTTGATCTTCTTCTTCCAACTGCGCAATTCGTTCCTCAGGAAAGCCAAGCTGCAAGCGCATTTGATTGATCGTCTCTTGACGCGCCTCAGGGTCCATTCCTGCTAGTTCTTGTTGAACAGCATCCATTCTGAAAATAAGTTGCGTTGTCACACTCGCCGTACCCATCATTAAGCCTGCGGGCGTGTCACCATAATTTTCTTCCATGGCTGATTGAACCAAATAAATTCGCTCTTCCATTGGCACATTTGGATCGGTGCTTAATTCATTCAATACTACTTTTACATTGCGCTCTCTCTGCTCTTCTTGCGCAAACTGTTCGTTCCAAATTTTACGCGCGTCAGACTCGCCAAAAATTTCAATTCGCTTATTCCAAATGGTGTTGTCTTTGGCCACCGCATTGAGCGCTTCAAGGTCGAGGTAGCTGTCAACAAGCCAATCTTCGTAATCGCCCATTTTGTCGACCGCAGCAATAATTTGATCGGCAAGCTCAGGAAACGCCGCTCGCACGATCTGTTCGAACATCATGTGCCCCTGCCCTGGAAAATCTTGCTCTAAGCTGATCAGCAAATCCCGCAATCGTACTTGAACGACAATGTCCTCAATATTGTTCGCGAACTGCTCACGCATGCGTTTGCTGAGTTCGATAACCAGTTCATCGACCTCTGGCATCTCACGTTTTTTAAGGTGGTCTGGAAGTGCTCTGACGTTTTCAGTCTGTTTTGCTTGCATGTCTTGCAAACGTTCTTCAGTACTCGCGACCGGAACCTCAGGTGCGGTTGATGTATTGTTGCTCGTTGAATAAATTACCAAGCCTGCAACCAGTGCAAGAGAGACGGCAGAGAGTATTATTTTTGTTTTCATGGGGTTTCCCTGTTGCTAGTTTTTTTAACGTGTCGTATTTAATCACTCTCTTTTTAGCTTAAACCGTAAATACTTCACATAGCCAGCGATTGGAATCTCATACGCCTTACACAAAAAAGCACGCTTAAGCGTGCCTTTCCAAATAAAACCATCGATTTCGAAAGTTAATCAGACCTTCCTTAAATAACTTTCCGATTTACGCGTCTCATTAGCTCTTCAGCACTTTCTTTACGTTCGGAATATCGATCCACCAAGTAATCAGCTCGGTCACGCGTAAGTAGCGTAAAACGCACTAGCTCTTCGCATACATCTACAATGCGGTCATAAAAGCCTGAAGGTTTCATGCGGTTATTCTCATCAAATTCTAACCATGCTTTAGCAACCGAAGACTGGTTTGGAATCGTGATCATGCGCATCCAACGACCTAACACACGCAGTTGATTCACAACGTTGAAAGATTGCGAACCACCCTCAACCTGCATGACCGCAAGCGTTTTACCTTGCGTAGGACGCACTGCACCAAGAGACAATGGCACCCAATCTATTTGCGCTTTCATGATGCCAGTCATCGAACCGTGACGCTCAGGCGAACACCACACCTGCCCTTCAGACCAGGTCATTAGATCGCGTAGTTCTTGCACCTTAGAATGCGAGGCATCTTCATCGTCAGGTAAAGGCAGTCCAGATGGATCGAAAATACGAGTCTCACAGCCCATTTTTTCGAGTATGCGTGCGCTTTCTTCAACCACTAAACGACTGAATGAGCGCTCTCTTAAAGACCCATAAAGAAGCAAAATTTTAGGAGGATGCGTGCTGTGCTCAGCAACCGCTAATTCATCTTGTTGAGGTGCTTTAAAACAATCTTCAACAAGGTTAGGAAGATCAGTTAAATCGATATCGCTCACGGCTAGCCCTATAAATCTTGAAACAGTAAACGATAGATTATAAGACAAGACCTCGACAATAGCGTGACAATCGAAGGCTTAATTTAAAGTGACGATATGGATTTAGCTACTGACGTTTAGGTTTATTCGAAGCATTATCCATACATTTGAACAACAATTTATAAATGGTTAAGAATAACCAAATTACTAAGATCTTAGGCCTCTCTCCTTCAATAACGTCTGAATTATAAATTTGTTTACTTAGAGAAGGTTTTCATTCTGTGCTACAAAAAACAATCATTAAAATCGAGAATCCGAAGTAGATTAGCCTGACAAGGAATGGGTGACAGATTCTACTTACATACAAACCTATCAAGGCTGGCTATATCTTGCAGTTGTCATCGATCTGTTTTCGCGCAAAGTCATTGATTGGTCGATGAAGGCTTCACCTAAATCTGACTTAGTCATTGATGCATCATTAATGGCAGTTTCACAATGAAGATCGAAAGATAAAGTGCTCATTCATTCCAGCCAAGGTGCTCAATATACTTCGAAAGACTAGCGAGACTCCTTACTAGATAATAATCTGGAAGTTAGCATGAGTCGCAGAGGAAACTGTCGGAACAATACGTTAGCGGAGAGTTTCTTATCGCTTCAACAAAAAGAGCTCTTTCGGCGCAAGGTCTAAAAAGGAAACGTTGTGAAAGCTGAAATTTTCGATCATGTCGAAGGCGTCTAAAACTCGATACGGAATCATGGCCTGTCTCCTCAGGACTATAAGGAATAGTACTTTAGAAAACTAGAGAACGTTTAGATTTCTAGGACCATACCGTCTGTCTCCTTTTTTGCTTTACCGGACCTAGAGAAAACACCAACCTTATACCCTCAGCACTCCCTCACACCATGTAAATTAAAAACGGTACCAAAGTTTTTTATCCTGTAGTGGATCTGCTTCAGACAAATTTGGATTAGATATCGAGTAAACTTTCCGATTTTTAAGATTTGTGTCCCCAATGATTTGTTCATGATAAGACAAAAAATATTGTTCGAATTTCCCTTTTTCTATTAATTTATGAAGCCCTGTTTCAATGCGCTTCGCCAACTGCGGTTTCTTAGGTGATACAAAGAAGTACGTGGGTAGGGGAATATAAACTGCTATCCCAGATTCAATAGTTAGGTTGGGGTGAAATTTTTTCTGGATATTGTATTCAGAAATAATTTCATTTACTCCTCTTCCTAAAGTAAGAAATCTTTTCTTATCCAGCATATCAAACAATCCGTCATAATTATTTCCTATGACAACTTCGAACCCTGCATTTTCCATTATTTTAGCTGTCGACCATCCTACCCCTGAACCCGTTGGGAATTTCATAAATTGCTGCAATGAATTTGTTTTAGCAATAACTGCTTGGTCGTCTTTGTTTATGAAGAATAATCGATATCCTTGGATTCCTTTTCGTATAGGAATACGAACGACAAGTAGTTTTTCCAACCATTCTTGTTTGGGAGCTTCTGCAACAACATGCAGCAGATCTCCTTTAATCAGTGACAACAACATTCTATCTCTCGTCATTGCAAACTGTGAATGAGCTACTGATGCGGGCTTGTAGTCCCCTGTTGTTTCTTTAAGAATCATTTCTAATAGTTTGTGAGGGTAGTCATATCTACTATCGTTTTCGGACTGCGGTTTATTGACTAAAACCTCTTCAGATTCTGCAGAAAAAACTAAGAATATCCATAAGAAGAGCACTATCACTATTATTTTCATGGTTGCTCCTGGAGCTAAACAAATGGTTGAAAAATGTTCATTAAAAATATTATTACAGTCTTTAACAATTTATTCGATCTTTAAAAATACAGATTGCTGCGACAACAAACTGAATTCAGATTTAATTCTGGCCATTAAAAATATATTAACGCTTAGAACCGAACTAAATAAATTGATCACATTGTTGTTAGCAATGAAACATGGTTTGCTCACACCAACACTGAAAATCAACCGCAATGAGATAGAAAATAATTACAAAGAAGTGTAAATAGCAAGTGAAGCTCAGAACTGATTTAGCTGGCTTGAATCAGCCTAAGTGAAGGGCTAGGACGAGCCCCAAGTCTAAGGAGCTCTCATGTCCATCGTTAGCGTTGAATGATAACGGCTAACTCACTACCAGTTGGACTAACGAAAGTCGTAGATAAAAGATCTTCTTCGACAGAAAAGTCGAGATGAAGTTTATTGAACATTGCTTTGGCATCCTCCAAAGCGTCACCTTTGTCGGAATAACAAAAGTGAGGGACAGCATCCTTACTTATCGTTTCTGAATTGGGAATTAAGAAGAACATCCTTAACACCTCCTGCAATAAATAAAGTGTGTTGCCAAACTCGGCGACCTGCACGTTACTCTCGAAATACCCACGATGCACGCGCTACATTTTTAGATTTTCAATGATTTGCAAAGCCGTTACAACTGACATAATAGTGTAACAATTTGCTAGCTACCAGACTGGTCCATCACACCATAATCTTTCGAATGCTCAAACATTGATTTAACAAAGTCAGGAATTGGACAACTCGTAAAATCTTCAGCGTTAACAAACACATACACTGCTTCGGCAGTAGCTAATACTTGATTCGTTTGCGCATTCACATACTCTGTGTGAAGTGTAAATGAACTATTTCCGATACGACCCACCGACACATTAAGATTTAATACATCATCAAAGCGAGCCGGAGCCTTCCATTCAATTAAAAGCTTAACAATTTGATTCTCGAATCCGCGTGCCACGAGTTCTTGATAGCCCCCGAGTGATGCACGAAGAAACTCCGTTGAGGCGAGGTCTGCATAATCCGCATAGCGGGAATTGAACACGACATTTTGCGCATCGCATTCGTTATAGCGCACACGAATCTTTAGGGTGAATTGAGACATAAGCAAGGCTCAGGATAATTATTTTAGTTAACGCCTTAGCTTATCAAACCAAGCTAGCTTTTGCTCTCTTCCAACGCTTCTAATTGCTTTGCTAAGGCGTCGGCTTCTACGCTGAGTTGCGAGTAAGTTCGAATATCGCCATTGCGCTGCGCCTTCATGGCTTCTTCAAGTTTCGCCAAGTATTGCTTCTTTAACTTTTTGGTGGGGTCTGATTTGAAAAACGAAAGCATAGTTATCTCCTTTTGTATTCTTACGATGGAAATACAATTTGGATTTGAGAATTGAGAGAAAATGTTTTTCAGAGATTTGGAACAGAAAAAAGCCTGAAAGATTCAGGCTTTTTAATAGTAATTAAACTACTTTGACGCTAATTTCTTATCTATATCTTCAGCACTACGACGAATCGGAAGTTGTTCCCAAGTTTCACCCCATGCACGATTCACAATGCGTCCACGCTCAGTAGCGGGTCGATCAGCTACTTGCGCTGTCCAACGCTGTACGTTTTTATAGGATTCGACATCTAAGAATTCAGCGGCTTCATACAATTTACCTTGCGCCAATACGCCATACCAAGGCCAGATGGTCATATCTGCAATCGTATATTCGCTGCCGACCATGTATTCGTTATCTGCAAGGTGCTTATCTAACAAATCTAACTGGCGCTTCACCTCCATGGTATAGCGATCAATTGGATACTTATATTTTTCTGGTGCGTAGGCATAGAAGTGCCCAAAACCGCCACCCAAAAACGGACCTGCACCCATTTGCCACATCAACCAACTCATGCACTCAGCGCGCGCTTTAGTCTCTTTTGGCAAGAAGGCATCAAACTTTTCTGCGAGATAAAACAGAATTGCTCCAGATTCAAAGATGCGGACGTCCGCTTCTTTATCGAACAAAGCTGGGATTTTAGAGTTTGGATTAATCGCTACAAACCCACTACCGAATTGATCTCCTTCCATGATGTTGATTGGCCAAGCATCATATTCCGCACCGGTGTGACCTGCTTGAAGTAGTTCTTCAAGCATCATCGTGACCTTCACACCATTCGGTGTGGCGAGCGAATATAGCTGGAAAGGATGGTCACCCGAAGGTAGCTCTTTGTCGTGTGTTGCGCCTGAAGTTGGACGATTAATGTTAGCAAACTTGCCGCCATTTCCTTCTTCGGGAGCCCACACTTTAGGTGGTTCGTATACATCGTGACTCATAAAGGGTCCTTAACTTTGAAATTCGATTTGCTGTCTTTAAGGGTGCATTGTTAGGCTTTTGCACTAGCACGACCAGAAACAGCTTCATACCATCGGTTTAGATTCACTTGCTCTTCGCCGCGGCGTAATTGAACAACACGTGCAAAATCGACCGTGCACATAGCGGTGATGTCGGCAATTGAGTAGCTGTCCCCTGCGACAAATTCTGAGTCTGCTAGGTGCTTATCTAACATATGCATGAATTTGCTCGCACCTTTGTAACACTCTTCACCCCACTCTTTGATCGGCGTCATACGATCTGCGAAGAAACCCGATGTATGCTGAAATGCCATGCCGACCAAATTCATGAAATAGATTTCGCAACGGCGTTGCCACATTTCAATTTCAGCTTGTTCTAAGGGCGTACTTCCCATCAATGGGTTTTCTGGATGCAATGCCTCGAAATAACGACAAATCGCTACTGATTCAGAAATATGCGTGCCATCGTCTAGTTCTAGTACTGGAATTTTGGCAAGCATGTTTTTACCGCGAAATTCCGCTGTTCTGTTCTCGCCTTTTTGCAGGTCTAATTCAACAAACTCGACTTGATCAAGAAGACCTTTTTCAGCCAAGAAAACCCGCACACGACGGGCGTTAGGGGCAATTTTTTGTTCGTAAATCTTCATATTATTCTCTTTGTTCTTTATCAGGAGTCACGACCATTTATGACTCAAGCATTCAGACAATTCGCATGAAAGCGAAGATGGTCTTCGATAAAACTCGCGATGAAATAATAACTATGGTCGTAGCCGTCACGCATATTCAAGGTCCACTCACCTTTACTATTTGTGGACAAAGCCTTTTCTAAAGCCGGCGTGCCAAGTTGCTCAGTTAGAAACTGATCGTCGGTACCTTGGTCAACAAGAATCGGTTTGTGACTTTCTACCTCCATCAACAATGCACAAGCATCATGGGCTAGCCATGTAGACTTGTCTTGTCCCAAATAGTTCGAAAATGCTTTTTCGCCCCAGGGACACTGGCTTGGATTCGAAATCGGACTGAAGGCTGAAATAGATTGGTAGTTATCTGGATGGCGCAAACCTATCGTCAACGCGCCATGCCCACCCATTGAGTGACCAGTAATTGAAGCAGCCCCCGTCATTCCTAATTCGCTCTTAAGTAGACTCGGCAACTCGTCCACGATGTAGTCATACATATGATAATGCGTTGCCCAAGGTGCTTGTGTGGAATTGACGTAAAAACCGGCCCCCAAACCAAAGTCATAGACGGCATCTGGATCGTCTGGCACACCATCACCGCGAGGGCTGGTATCAGGCGCTACGAGAATTAAACCTAAGTCTGAAGCGACACGATGCGCGCCAGCCTTTTGCATAAAGTTTTCGTCCGTGCAGGTTAATCCAGATAGAAAATATACAAGAGGAGTCTGCGCTAAAGCCTCTTCATTTTTAAGCGCTTGCGGCGGCACGAACACAGAAAAAATCATGTCGCATTTGTTCACCGCAGAGCGATGTTGATAACGAATAAAACGACCTTCAAAAGAGTTTTGCTGACTAAGCAGTTTTAACTCTGACATCTTCAATTCAGAATCGGCTTCGCTCATTGCAATGTCTCCCTAGCTGGCTTCAGGTTCAAAATGCACCACAGAACGAATACTTTTGCCTTCATGCATTAAGTCGAACGCTTCGTTAATTTCACCCAGTTCCATTTTATGTGTAATGAATTTCTTGAGCGGGATATCCCCAGCAAGATACTTTTCAACATAGTCAGGGAGTTCAGTTCTGCCTTTCACTCCACCAAAAGCCGTACCACGCCATACGCGGCCCGTTACTAACTGGAAAGGCCGTGTATTGATCTCTTGGCCAGCACCTGCCACACCGATTATCACAGACTCGCCCCAACCTTTATGGCAGCACTCAAGCGCCGAACGCATCACATCAACATTCCCAATACATTCAAAGGAATAATCTACGCCACCATCTGTTAGCTCGACGATCACATCTTGAATCGGCTTATCGTAATTCTTTGGATTAATGCAATCTGTTGCGCCCAGCTCTTCCGCAAGATCAAACTTAGATTCATTAATATCAATCGCCAAAATGCGCGAGGCACCAGCTTGTTGCGCACCTATAATTGCTGATAATCCGATACCGCCTAGACCAAAAATCGCAACGGTTGTCCCTTCTTCAACTTTTGCAGTGTTCATCACCGCTCCAATGCCCGTTGTCACGCCACAACCTAACAAGCAGACATCATGCAAAGAGGCCTCTTTATTGACTTTAGCCAGTGAAATCTCAGGGAGTACCGTGTATTCAGAAAAGGTCGACGTACCCATGTAGTGATAGATTTTTTCGCCGTCTTTCGAGAAACGAGTTGTGCCGTCAGGCATCAAACCTTGACCTTGCGTAGAACGAATTTTTTGACACAGATTTGTTTTACCGGATAAGCAAAACTTACATTCGCGGCATTCTGGCGTGTAGAGCGGAATGACATGATCACCGACCGCTACAGAAGTTACGCCCTCACCAACAGCTTCAACAATACCGCCGCCCTCATGACCAAGAATCGCTGGAAAAACACCCTCTGGATCCTCTCCCGTCAAAGTGAATGCATCAGTGTGACACACGCCAGATGCAAGTACTTTTACCAGCACCTCACCTGCTTTCGGCATCTCCACTTCGATAGTTTCTATTGATAGCGGAGCTCCAGCTTTCCACGCAACCGCGGCTTTACATTCGATACGACCATTCGCATTTAAGGCTTTCATGATGATTTCCCTGAAGTTTGTTTTTATTGGCTAAAGAAGACAGCAGAAACATCTTGTCCAAGTATCACTTCTCTAGCCTATACCAGAACCAATTTGCTTTACGAGTCCATGCTTTATTTTGGTTTATATCTAAAGAACAAAAGCATCTAAATAAGTTCACGCGTGGGTAAATAGCTCCGGAATTATTCAACCAACACCTGTCAACATGCCTTTAAAAAGTATGTGTGGAACCAACTTTCGCATGATCACTCAACAATGCGCTCAAGTCTGTATTGATATGAATACTCTCTGGTGCGTCAGGTCCCGAACTACTGCTGCAAGCAAATAATCCAACGATCACAGAACTCACCATCAAACCTTTTTTCATGTCAGCGCCCTTTTTGATTTTGGGCCCTACAGCTAAGTACAAAAATTCACAAGCTCAAGTACAACATTACGTTTTTAGATATTCCAAGGAGCCCTTTCCTCGCTTAAAATTCGTTAAAACCGAATGTTTTTTATAAATATTCGACTATTCCTATTGCTTGGGAACAAGCGGAGAGATGGATGAACCACGAAGACCGTCAAGAAACACACGATTCCAAAGATTTTAAAGACATGATCGATCATGACGCCCTAAGCGGGGTGTTATTGATTGCAGCCGCCGTGTTAGCGCTTATTTTTGCCAATACCAGATTACAAGGCGTGTATTACGGCACCTTAGATATTCCGATCCAAGTGTCATTTGGCGATTTTATTATCAACAAACCGCTTCTACTTTGGGTCAATGACGGTTTGATGGCGATCTTCTTTCTCGTTGTAGGCTTGGAAGTTAAACGAGAAATGATCGAAGGCAGCTTATCTTCTTTTGATCAAGTACTTCTGCCGGCTATTGGCGCTGTGGCCGGTATTGCAATACCCGCCCTTATTTACTGGGTGATAAATAGTGAAGATCCGATGTCGGTTCGTGGCTGGGCGATTCCATCCGCAACAGATATCGCATTCGCACTCGGCCTCTTTAGTTTGTTTGGAAAAAGCTTACCATTGTCTTTAAAGCTATTTTTACTTTCTGTCGCGATTTTCGATGATATCGGAGCGATCGTGATCATTGCGATTTTTTACTCTAGTGAACTCTCAACTACCTCATTAATCGTCGCTTCATGGGGGCTAATCGTATTGTTTGCTTTCAACCGTATGAAAGTTTCGAAGGTTGCGCCCTACCTGCTTGTCGGCACAGTTGTTTGGGTCGCGGTATTAAAATCAGGCGTGCACGCAACATTGGCAGGCTTTGCTATCGCATGGTTTATTCCGCTTTATCAAACAAACGACAACGGCTTAAGTTTGGCGAAAGAACTCGAGCATGACTTCCATCCCTGGGTAGCCTTCTTTATTTTGCCGATATTTGCGTTTGCCAATGCGGGTGTATCTTTAACAGGCTTAGGACTTGATGCCTTTATGAATACCACCACGCTTGGCATTATTCTTGGCTTATTCGTCGGTAAACAAATAGGCATATTCGGCGCTTGTTGGCTTGCCATCAAAATTGGCCTTGCGCGCCTGCCAAATGGTGCCACATGGGGGCAGTTATACGGTGTCTGCTTATTGTGTGGTATTGGCTTTACGATGAGTTTGTTTATCGGGTCTCTCGCATTTGAAGGCATCGAAGGCAATTACTCAGACAGTGTTAAGCTCGGTGTGCTTGCAGGCTCTTTACTCTCAGCCATTGTAGGATCAATCGTGATAAAACGTTATAGTGCTGCCGGCAATAAGGCCTAAACTTTTAATTCTTTTGACTATATAGCTGTTTTCTATAAGCTGCCGCTCAAAATTATGGTGTATGGACCGCGCCCTTTTGAAGAATTGAATAGCGGTAGTGAACATCCGAACGAATAAACTCTCCCTGTCGATCATCACGGCAGCCTTTGCTCTTTCATCTGGTACAGCAGGTGCAACAAATGGGTATTTCCGTCTAGGTTACAATGCGAACAGCATTGCAATGAGCTGTGCGTCTACTGCAAGAACTCAAGATGCTATTGCGGGTGCATCAAATCCAGCTCTTGCGCTCAACATCGACACGATTTAGATCGCAGCAATTGCAGCGTTTAACCCAGATCGTGGATTTACTGTTGAAGGCGGAAACCCTATGACAGCGATGCCTGGCGAGTTTGCTTTAACACCTCAAGACACGCGCTCAGAAAGCGATTGGTTTTATATCCCTTCATTCGGCTATAAGACTGACTTGAGCAATGATCTCGCGCTGAACGTTAACCTATATGCTAACAGTGGCATGAATACAGACTATGACGAGTCAGTATTCTATGCAGGCGAGACAGGCGTTGATCTATCACAAGTATTTTTAAACACTTCTATTGCATACAAGGTGTCTGAGAACACCAATATTGGTGACCAGCGTTTTAAAGCGAAAGGCCTTGGCAGCTTCGCAGGATTTTCACAAGATCCTATCGCAGACAGCGACAACTGGGCAAAAGGCAGAAATCCTTCGCTCCAGAGCCAAAATCAGCAAATCGAACTGGAAATGTCGCAACTTGAATTAATATTCGGTGCTAACTTCTAAGTTAGAACCAGTTCATAAAAACCCCGCTTTGCGGGTTTTTTTTATACCTATTTATTGACTTCTTTAAGCCAAAAACGAAACCTAGACTACCCTTCATGCACTCCGCATCGAATGGGCAAGGAGGGCCAATGTCGAACCTATTTTCTGATCTACCTGTTGTCATAATTGAGGACACCCCCACTAAGCAAGCTAAGTTAGATGGTTTGTTAGAAGCCTTAGGTGTCGAAGATATTCAAAGCTTTGACAATGGCCAAGAAGGTTTAAGTGCTCTCAGTCAGGGTAAAGACAAGATCATTTTATTCCTCGACCTCGTTCTACCTGAGATAAACGGCCAAGAAATACTGCAGCAGCTTGCTCGTAGCGGATTTAAAGGCTACGTGGTAATCAACAGCGTGTGTGAACGGCGAATTGTTCAAACAGCGGTGAATTTAGCAGCGTCATCAGGTATCAAGATGCTCGGTGCATTATCAAATGATTACTCAAGCAAAGATCTCGAACGGATGCTCATGCTGTGCATCGAACCTGCCAGAACCACGCACCGCGGTTCAAACATTTTATTAAGCGAAGAAGAAATTCATGCAGCTTTTGATCAAGACTTAATTGAGCCATTCTTCCAACCAATCATTCATCTTGAAAGCCAAACCCTCAAAGCCGTTGAATGTCTTGCGCGAATATATAGCCCAGAACGAGAACAATATTTATCGCCTGTCTCGTTTTTACCTTACATTGAAGATACGCCTTTTCTTGATAACTTAGCTTTGCGCTTGTACCAAAAGGCGCTCGCCTTATTTAAGACCGAGGTGTTTTCGAACAGCGATATTAAGCTCTCGTTCAACATAGAGCCAAGTCAGCTCGAGAATGTCGCACTTGCCGCTAGCCTTGATGGTTTAACGCAAGCAGCTCAGATCAACCCCGACCGCATTATTTTTGAACTGACGGAACAATCTCCAATTAGCTCAAGCAATCAACTAGAAACCATCAATATATTGCGTCTCAAAGGCTACAACATTGCCATCGATGATTTCGGCTCTGGGCACACAAATATATCTAACCTACACTCTATCCCCTTCAATCGAATAAAAATCGATCGCCATTTGATTCAACATATTGATGAGGATGGGTTCTGCCAGATCGCTGTCGATGCCATTATGGAGATGGCTCAAGAAGTCGGCGCGCAAGTGATATTTGAAGGCATTGAGAAAGTAGAGCAAATCGTATTTAGCACACGGCACAGAGACGTATATTTACAAGGCTATTACTTTTCTGACGCATTACCGATGAATCAATTAGAACCATGGCTAAGCAAAAGCCCTTACACACTTATAACGGCGTAGATAGAACATTATGGACGAAGTATATCTCTTAAAACTTCATGAGGCCGGCCAACGCGTTCTGAGTTGGTTCTTACCCAACATGAGCACCATTGAGTGGACCGGGCACATTGCCATTTTAATTTGGTCCATGGCCATGATTGTCTTCGCAGGCCGACTGTTCGCCATGGTCGAAAATACCTCCAGCACCATGATGAAGATGAAGGTATTTCGCTCATTAAACTTCTTAGTCATCGTTCTTCTATTAGTTGATTTAGTGCTGCTACGTTTCACGATTGATATGGAGCAACTGTTCTCTCGAATAGGGCTTTCCATACTCACCGCCTACGTAACCATCTACCTATACTCGCTAGCGAGCTATCACTCTTTTAAGCGATTCGGAACACCCAAGACCATTGATAACAAAGAGGTCTTCGTTGAAACCTACTCAACGCGAATTGTTAACCTATTGCTTGTTGCAACCACTGCACTTGGCGCGTTTTATATCATCATCAAAATCTGGGGGGCTGATAGTCTTCTAGAAACGACTGGGATAATGGGAATATTTATTGGTTTCTTAGCGTTTACCTCTCCCGTTTGGGCTCCGGATATCATCTCTGGCCTCATTATTCTCAACAGCCAAATCTTGGATGATGGCGATGTGGTTGTTATCGATGGTTTTCCAAACGAGTACATCATCAGCAAGGTGTCATTTGTTTATGTCACCCTCTATGACATTCGAAATAATCACCGCGCACTGGTGAAGAACAGTCGCTTTTTACAAGGCAAAATTGACAACCTCAGCCGAATCGCTAGTACGGACGGCATGCGTGCATCTATTCATTACAATATTGGTTATCCCGCTTTTGAGAGTCGATCGGGCGAAGACCGTGTTGAAGAAATGAACCGCTTTATGAAAAAGGTCGGCAATATGTTTGATCGTGCGTTCGAAGGATGTGCCGAGGATGATTCAGTTAAAATTAACAAAAACAAGCCTTTCGAATGGGCTTTGACACAAGCTGGCGACTACGCCCTTGAGTTCACTTTGTGGTTCTATTTCCAGCGTATTCCAAATACCAAAGTGACGGCGACTGCCCGCAAGCATTTGATGGGCACGACCTATAAAGTCAACACTGCTATTTACGAGGCGTCTATATTTGAAGGCTTAGATCTCTCTACACCAGACCTGAATACCATCACGTTTGCCAGAGACCTAGTAGAAGACGATACGCCTGACCCAAGAGTCGCTGCCATGGAATAGAGCAAACGGAATAGGTTCAGACGTTCCTTAGGTTAAGAAGCTAAACCAAGCGTCTATGAAATCTTAAAGTTCTTGGTTAGCTGATTAAGGTGATCACACACTAGGTTCAAGTCTGATGCTTTCGCATCTGTTTGCTGCGCAATCTCATTACTCTCTTCGTTCAGAGTACGAATACTGTTCACGTTCTGAGCCACTTCATTCACAACAGATACCTGCTGTTCTGTCGCAGAAGCGATGGTTGCACTCAAGTCTTGAATGTTTGTGATCGCAGAAACGATTTCATCTAGCCGACACCCTGCACTTTCAGTTTGCTCAGCCGCATACTCTGCTGATGAACTTTGCTCCGCCATCACCCCTACACAGCTATTGGAAGACTCTTGTAAGCGAGAAATAATGTCTTTGATCTCTTGAGTCGATTCAGAAGTTCTCACTGACAAACCACGCACTTCATCTGCTACAACTGCAAAACCTCGACCGGCTTCGCCTGCACGTGCTGCTTCAATTGCTGCGTTCAAGGCAAGTAAATTAGTTTGTTCAGCGATGCCTTCAATCACGGTAAGCACTTCACCAATGTTTTCTGCATCACGACTCAAATTATTGACCGTTTCACTCGTACGACCAACACCCTCAACAAGAGAACGCACACTTCTCACTGAGTTTTGAACCAACTGATTCCCTTCTTCAACCGCTTTCGTTGCTTGCGATGTAGCAACGGCAGCACCCGCTGCACTTTGCGCAACTTCTCTAAACGAAGCTGACATTTCTTCAATCGCCACCGTCATCTGAGAAGTCTGTTGAAACTGTGCGTCACTCTGCGAAGCAAGACCTTGTGCAAAACCTAACATTTCTTCGCTAACGCTTGAGACGCTGTTCGACTTATCTTGAATCTCTCCAACCAAATCGACCATAGCCGTGCGCATTGCATTAGTCGATGCTACCAAAGTTTTTAATTCTTCTGACTTTGCCTCTAGATCATTTTGATCACTGTAATCGCCCGATGCGAAGCGCTCAAAAACCGGAACAAAAGACTTAAGACGTCCAACGATGAAACGCTGCATTAAATCCACAGTAATCGCGACAACAATGACCATTACGATCGTCGCAACCAACATATTTCGCACAAGCTCAAACGCACTATCAATTTGCCCATAGGTGCCAGCTCTTGCTTCAGTAATCGTTGATTTAAACTCTTGCGCCGCGCCCCTTAAGGCATAGGAACGAATTTCGTTATTCATCGTTTCGCCGATAAGAACACCAACACCATCCGCCTGCTCTTGTATTAGGGTCATGTCGTTTTCAGGAGATTGCGCCAAGGTATCAATAAGTGCGGTGATAGAAGAGAACTCGCGTTGCGCGCGCTCTAATTGAAAATCTTCACCTTCTTGTATGTAAGCGGTAATGCTTTGCAGTAAATCGATCTCTGCCGATCGCTCTAAAGCCATAAAATTTTGAAGATTAGTATAAGGTTTACGTAGCTCAGCTAAACCAAACCAGACTGCAAATACTAAACTCACTGCGACTAAGCTCAACAAACCACTATTGAACCACGTTAACGTTGATAACTTTAGTTTCATATCTTTACCTTACCGCATCTCTACTGCTTATTATTTAAAGCTTAGGTATATGTCGGCATATCACAAGGAAACTGCAGGAATATTCCATTACATAATGCTAGGATTCGCGTCTTTCTCCCCTCCCAACAAAATCGACACTACTTGAATGAACGCCATTAAACTGAGTGCAGCAGAATTAGCACCATTGCTAATAGACCGAATACAGCAGCAGCCATATTGCCAACGTATCCTTCATGGCCGTGGCAAAAAATACGCAGGTTATGAATATGTAAATATCGAATGGTATCCGCCTTTTCTTTTCGTACAGAATTTCAACGACACTCTGAGCGACGATCTAAATCACGCGTTAAAGATAGTTTTTGAGGAAGTCTCATCCATCGATGCTGTGCTGATTCAATCCAGAGAATGGCCAGACTTCGTCACGCAAAGTTTGTTTAGTCGTAAAGAAGTAGAGCTTCCCCTGATCTATAAGGCTCCATTAAGCGAAGACCTTCACTGTGAAATCAAGTTTGGTACTAATCTCAACACGGGAACATTTTTAGATATGCGTGTTGGTTGACAATGGATAGAAAAAAATAGCGAGAACAAACGCGTACTGAACTTGTTCTCATACACATGCGTGTTTTCACTCTTTGCGCTTTCTGGCGGCGCAACATGGGTCGACAACGTCGACATGGCGGCCAATGTGCTGAAAATCGGGCAACGCAATCATCAATCAAACAAGCTGCATGATGGTAAAAGTGCCTTTATTAAACGGGATATTCTTAAATCACAATCTTGGTTTAAGTCTCGCGAACCCTATGACTTAATTGTTCTTGACCCACCACCCTATCAAAAGAAAGCCTTTCGGGGCTGGCAAGACTATCTAAAGCTATTGCGCTACGCACAGCATGGTTTAAAACCTGGTGGAACATTGCTGTGTTGTCTCAACCATCCACAAATCAGTATTGACCAATTTATGGCTGACCTCGACGAGTACTTCGATGGAAAAGCAACACTTGAAGTCATTGCACGCGCTCCAGAAATTGAAGAGCTAGAGAATGAAAAAGGCTTGAAGTTAGTCATAGTGACTCTATAAGTTCGGACAGAATGGCCGCAATGGACTAGAGCCTTCATCATGGCGCTCGGTATATTTGGCGACATACAAAAATTAAGATGAATAATTATGAATTACCGTCGCTCTCTTTCGATGCTTTGTGTGCTGTCCATCGGCGTATTATTGAGCGCTTGCAGTCAACAAGCCATTCAAATACCTAATGTGAGCTTGAGCCAAGTTCAGCTCAATAAATACGAAGCGAGCTGCAAAGTTTGTCACGAACAAAAAGCAAGCGGCGCACCGCAACGCGGTGCGTATCAAGACTGGCAAATTGTCTTCGGCAAGCCAATGGATTTAATTATGACTCGGGTCATTGATGGCTATGCGGGAATGCCTCCGTTAGGCCAATGCTTTGACTGTTCAGAATCTGATTTAAATGATTTAGTGCTTTATCTCGCGCAATCTCCAAACACTCAAAAACACGAAGCGGAGAAATAGCTATGCAGCGCAGAGACTTACTAAAATCGATGGTTGCTGCATGTTTATCGAGCGCCGTACCCAATATTGCGTTATCGACTTCTGCACTGGCGTGGAAAAACTGGTCAGGCAATCAACGCTGCGTACCGAGTGCACGTATTGCGCCGCAAAATTTAGCGGATCTGCAAACATGGCTGCGCAACAACCAAGGAAAAATGCGCTCTGTAGGCTCAGGACATTCCTTTACAGCACTCGTCCCAACCGATCATACCTTGATTAGTACGAGCTATATCCGCGGCGTGACTCAAGCCGTCGATAAAATCATGCAAGCCGATATCGCAGCAGGCACACAATTAAGCTCAGTTGGCCCGGCACTCAACGAGATGGGACAAGCCATGATCAACATGCCAGATGTTGATCGACAAACACTTGCCGGCGCGATTAGCACAGCTACCCACGGCACAGGCCGCGCGCTACAGTGTTTATCCGCCTATACAACTGAAATTGAATTACTCACTGCGAAGGGCGAGTTACTCACCTGCAATAACGACACTAATCACGATGTCTTTAAAGCAGCTCAGGTTGGTCTTGGAACAATTGGATTAATCACGCGCATTCGAATGCAAAACCGAGAGCCATTTAAACTCCGTCGATTAGCGCGCTGGCACAAATACGAAGAAGGTTTGGCGCAAGCCGAAGCATTTTCGAAAGCGCATCGAAACTTTGAGTTTTATGTCATTCCTTTTACGGGAATGATTTTAAGCGATGCCTTGGATGAAACAGACGAAGCAGTCACTGCCCGCGAAGAATTTGATGGCAATAATGGCTTGATGGATCTCAAACTAGCGCGTGATTATCTCGGCTGGAGCAACGAATTCAGAGAGCTCGTACTCGGCACGTACATGAAAACTCTAAGTGATGAGACAAACATTGATCATAGCCATCAAATTTACGCCACTGAACGTAACGTGCGTTTTAACGAAATGGAATATCATCTTCCGGTCGAGAATGGCCTCAAAGCGCTTGATGAAATAAAGCGCCTCATCGAATCTCAATTTCAGCAGGTCTTTTTCCCGTTTGAATGCCGTTTTGTAAAAGCTGACGATTGTTGGCTATCTCCGTTTTATAAGCGAGACAGTATATCTATTGCTGTACATCGTTATTTTGAAGAAGACCACTCCCCCTTATTTGCAGCCATTGAACCTATTTTTCAAAAGTACGGCGGGCGCCCACATTGGGGCAAGCTCAACACCTTTACGCCAGAACAATGTGCAAACGCATACGAGCGCTGGGAAGATTTTAAACAAGTGCGTCAGGCCCTAGATCCAGATGATCAGCTATTGAACCCCTATTTAAAAACAATGCTTAAAGCCTAAGTATTTATTGGCCATAAATTTGCTTCCACTGCCTCTGTAGTTTATTTTTAAACACTGAAATTGAATGTAGGCAACGGAGCCAAGAATGAGTCAAGACGCACCGCTGGTGGTTACGGACATCCATAAAAGTTTTAATAGCCACAAAGTATTAAAAGGTGTGTCATTAGAAGCCCAAAAAGGTGACGTCATTTCGATGATCGGTTCATCAGGTTCAGGCAAAAGTACCTTCCTTCGCTGCATCAATCTCTTAGAAATTCCTACCTCAGGTGATATCCAACTTCTCGGCGACACCGTCAAATTCAAAACCAATAAACGCGGCGAACGAATGCCAGCCGACACCAAGCAAGTCGAACAGATGCGTTCGAAGCTATCTATGGTATTTCAAGGTTTTAATTTGTGGTCTCACATGACAGTGCTAGAAAACATCATCGAAGCACCGATCAATGTATTAGGTATTCCTAAGAAACAAGCCATTGAACACGCTACAGAGCTCTTAAACAAAGTAGGCATCTACGAGCGTCGCGACTACTATCCTAGTCAGATGTCTGGTGGCCAGCAGCAACGTGCAGCAATTGCTCGCGCATTAGCGATGGAACCAGAAGTACTGCTATTTGATGAGCCGACATCTGCACTCGACCCAGAACTCGTCGGTGAAGTATTAAAGGTCATGCGCAGCTTGGCTGAAGAGGGCCGCACCATGATTGTCGTGACACACGAAATGGCCTTCGCGCGCGATGTGTCGTCACAAGTTGTATTTTTGCATGACGGAAAAATTGAAGAGCAAGGAACACCTAAAAAAGTTTTTGAAGATCCTGATTCAGAACGTGTGAAACAGTTTCTTCAACCGAAGTACTAATATTCAGTACAAACAAACTGCTCCCTTTAGAGAGCTGACATTAAATAAGAGGAAGACCTCACTATGAAAAAACTATCGCTATTAATGGGTTGTATCTTAGCTGCGAGCAGCAGCATTGGTTTCGCAGCTGACAAACTAAAGTTAGCTGTTGATGTACCTTACGAGCCGTTCGAATATAAAGCGCCAGACGGCACGCTTACTGGTTTCGAAATTGACCTTGGCAACGCTGTATGTGCTGAAATCAAAGCGGAATGTGAGTGGGTTATCCAAGCTTGGGACGGCATTATTCCAGGACTTTTAGCGCGTAAATACGACGTTATCTTCTCTTCTATGTCTATCACTCCTGAGCGTGCTGAAAAAGTATTGTTCTCTGAAGGTTACTACAACACACCTTCTGCATGGTTTGGTAAAAAAGGTACTGATCTGGACGTGACTGACAAGGCTGCCTTCAAAGGCCTTCGCGTTGGCGTTCAGCGTGGCACAGTTCAAGATGATTACGTGACAAAAGATATCGGCGCAGACACTGTTGAAATCAAGCGTTACACCACGGCTGACGACCTTGTTCTTGATCTAACAGGTGGCCGTCTAGACTTAGTATTCCTAGACTTCCCAGTAGGTGAATCAACCATCCTTAAAGATGAAAACTACCAGTCAGTCGGCGACACCATGCAAGTTGGTGGTGAGGGCGTTGGCGCTGCATTCCGCAAGCGTGACAAAGACCTTGCTGAAAAATTCAATGCTGCGCTTAAAAAGCTCAAAGAAGACGGTACTTACGATGAGATCATGAACAAGTACTTCTCTTACAGCATTAAGATTTAATGCTAAAAGTCAGATGTCAGGCGCTATATGCCTGACGTCTGATTGACGATTAATTTTCACGGAACTTACTCAATGATAGATCTTCACGGTTACGGCCCATCTATATTTCAGGGCGCTATTTTAA
>NZ_LWFH01001333.1:0-46843 GCF_001635725.1 Oleiphilus sp. HI0066 | reverse complement strand
ACCTATATTGCAGAACGAGCTGAGCAGCAAGGCTTACTAGTGGTCAACAAACCTCAGAGCCTTAGAGACTGTAATGAGAAGGTTTTCGCTACGGCTTATCCACAGTGTTGCCCTCCCGTATTAATCAGTCGCAACCCAAAACAGTTGAGAGCCTTCGTTGATGAGCACCAGCACGTCATTTTCAAGCCATTAGATGGAATGGGTGGCACCTCTATATTTAACGTAAAAGCTGGCGACCCAAATATTGGTGTCATATTAGAAACGCTTAATAATTTTGGTGAAACGCAAGTGATGGCTCAACGCTATATCCCCGAAATATCAAAAGGAGATAAGCGCATACTCATCATTGATGGAAAGCCCATCGATTACGCTTTAGCAAGAATTCCCAGTAAAGGCGAGCATCGTGGTAACTTAGCCGCAGGCGGAAGAGGGGAGGCACAACCGCTTACAGATCGTGATCGTTGGATAGTGTCTCAGATTGCTGATGATTTAAAAGCCCGCGGTCTGCTCTTCGTTGGCATCGATGTCATTGGTGATTACCTCACCGAAATTAATGTCACTAGCCCTACGTGCATTCAAGAAATTAATCGCGCCTATGATCTTGATATTGCAGGCGATCTAATGTGCGTTATCGAACAGAAGTTAAATCAATAATTCATCTAAATAGACCGGAGAGCATGAAGTCGTGGCAGCAATACCTCAAGCAAATATAAAAGCTAGTGACCGCTTGAGCTTCACCATTTTTGTCGCCATTGCACTCCATGTACTCATGGTACTCACCGATTTTATTCAAGATGACCCCAAACCCGTCGCCAAAACCATGGAAATTACCTTGGCACGATTTGATGACGAAAAACGGCCTGACCAAGCAGATTTTTTAGCTCAAACTAATCAGCAAGGCAGTGGAAACGTCGAGGAAAAAGTAAGACAAAGTTCTCCAACTAAGTCGATCGATGAAAGTATGCTAATTCAAGAATCAGCATCTCCGGCCAAACCACAACAACAAGAAACTGAAAAACGAAGCGCTGTGGTAACGCGTGTCGCAGATGATTCTTTCAGTGCGTTGTTCGCTCCCGATCAAGAGTATGTCCCTGATTCTGAGCAGCCTGAATTACGCTCTCTGATTGAGCGCAGCTTGCAAATTGCAGAATTAGAAGCAAGCTACGAAGAACAGCTTCAGCAATATGCCAAAAAACCTCGTGTTACTCGTCTAGCAGCGGCTTCTACAATGAAGGCTGTTGATGCACGTTACGTTGAACAAGTCGTTGCTAAAATTGAGCGGGTAGGGCGTCAATTTTTCCCTACAGATCGTGGACGTAAACTGTACGGAAAGCCTCGCGTTTTAATCTCCATCTATTCAGATGGCAGTCTTAGAGATGTTGAAATTCGTTCAAGTTCTGGTGACCTAGTATTAGATGCAAAAACCAAAGATATCGTCAGCCGCGCCGCGCCCTTTGCTCCCTTCCCAAGTGAAGTAAGAAAAGAACGCGATGTACTTGAACTCATCCGTACATTTTCTTACACAGGAAAAGGTGTATATAGCTTTTAGCGCGACTAAACTACGGCCAGCGCAATATTTGAGAGAGCCAAGTTGACTGATTCAATCAACCTACAAAACCATTTTTTAATTGCGATGCCGCGTTTAGAAGATCCGCACTTCAATGGCACGATCACATACGTTTGCCAACATAATGAAGAAGGAGCCATGGGTATCGTGGTCAATAAAGCCGCTTATCTCGATCTAAATGAAATATTCGAGCAACTCGAGCTTCCTCTTTTAGAAACTGAGTCGCCAATTGAAGTCATGCAAGGCGGTCCGGTTCAAGTCGATCGAGGCTTCGTTCTGCATAACGATGGTTCATCTTGGGACAGCTCCTTTGCCGTAACCAAATCAATTCAATTAAGTACGTCTCAAGATATTTTAGCTGCGATTTCAAAAGGTAATGGTCCAGAAAATTATCTTGTCGCTCTAGGCTATGCCGGCTGGGGCCCAGGACAATTGGAAGAAGAGATCGCTCAAAACTCTTGGCTAACCTGCGTATCTAGTGAAGAAGTGATCTTTTATACCGACACCAAAAGCCGCTATGACAGAGCATTAGCAAGCATCGGGCTAGATGCAAGCCAACTCACATGGCAAGCAGGCCATGCCTAAAAATTATATCTGCTTCGATTTCGGTCTAAAACGCATTGGTGTTGCTGTTGGTAATGACTTCATTGCAACAGCCAAAGAACTATCACCAATAAAAGCGAAAGACGGCATTCCCAATTGGCAACAACTTGAGGCACACCTAAAAGAGTGGCAGCCAACAGCAGCCGTTATTGGCCTACCGCTTAACATGGATGGAAGTGAGAGTGAGCTCAGTGCTCGGGCACGAAAATTCGCAAATAGAATACATGGTCGCTATCACCTAGCAACGCACATGCAAGACGAACGTTTATCAAGTTACGAAGCAAAAGGAATTGTATTGTCTGAACAGGGGCATAGAGACTTTGGTGAACATTCAGTAGACGGCCTTGCGGCCTGCCTCATCTTAGAAAGTTGGTTTGCGCAGAAGCAAGACGAGAACTAACTCGAAAAGATTAAGATAAGAATCAAAGGAAGGTGCACTGATTAAACCCTCAGAATTAAACCAGTGCGAGACAAACTAGTTCACAGCATCTTTAAGCGCTTTGCCAGGCTTAAAACCAACGCTTTTACTCGCTGGTATCTGAATTGTTTTTCCCGTTTGAGGGTTCTTGCCGGTACGTGCACTACGCTCTCTTTGAGAAAAAGTTCCGAAACCAATCAAACTAACTGGATCGTTTCTGGTCATAGCATTAGTGACTTCATCGGTTAATGCATTGATGACTTCACCCGCTTTATCTTTAGTTAATCCTGTTTTTTCGGCGATAGCTGCTGCAAGTTCAGGTTTTTTCATAACATTTCCTCTTTTATTATTTGCTTTGAAAACGGCGAAGGCTTAACTTTGCTGCCCTTTAAGATAGCGAACTTAAGTAGCTAAGCAATCAAAAAATCAATAATTGCCAGATTTCATAATATTTGACATCGAATTCGACATACATTGACCTCTTTGTGGCATAAATCTCACAAATAACAAACTACTTAATAGATAATCTCGCTAATAAATAGATTTTATTTTTTACCCATCTCAGGATCTTGATGGGGTTTTGCAGGAGTATTCAGTGAACGTCAATTTAGCGTTGCGCAAAATCCGCTGGCTTGTATTGTGTATTGGTCTAGCGACGATTTTCGGTGGCTGTAAAGCGATTAACCAATTTTTGGTAAAGCCATTCATCAAGCCAACCGGTGATACAGTAACGCTTCTTGGTGAAGCACACATCGTTCCTTATCTATTAACAACAGATGATACCGAAGCAGGTTGTGCTGGTGCTGAAGCGCTTACATCTATGGTTATGGCGCTAGGTCGAATTACTGAAGAACCTCACGAACTTGCAATTCTTCTTCACCTTGGTGCAGGCGGCTGTGAAGAGGCAAGAGCAGCAGAGAAAGAACTAGAATATCTTCGCTACATCCGTGCACTTCAGCCTGACTTCGCTGAAGATGCATTGATCGCACAAAAACGCCACCACTTAAAAGCTGCAAAACGCTATCTCGTCGCCTGGGATGAACTGATCAAGTTCAATGACGACAACGAAATCGGCCGTCCTCTCGAGAATGGTGGTGTTGAGTGTCCCGAGTTGACACAAGACTTTGACCAAATTGTTTGGCTAGCTGGCCTTGCTGGCGGATTACTTGCCCTTAACAACGACATCATGTCGGGCTCTTATATCGGCGTTCCTAAAAATATCGCCGCTCAAGCAGAACGTGCAGCTGGCTGTCTAGATAATAAGAAATGGTTCGGCGCACCGCTCGCACTTAAAGCAACAGTATGGAGCTTGCTACCAGGTGCGACACCAGAAGGGGAAGACCCGTGGGCTCGCTTAGAGCAGGCTGACCTTATTGGTGAAAAAGCACGCGTACGCTTGTCACATGTTTTCCATGCTGTAGCCGCTTACTCTAAAGGCGACGACGAGCGTTTACGTGCGATCATGAAACGTCATGCTGAGCAGATAAATGAATTTCCTGCAAATGAGCAATATCGTTTATTCGATGCAACCGCGACAGAAGTCTTAACGCGACTCTCAGATAAAATGTGGACAGAAGCAACTGGCAAGCGAACACCACTTGGTGGTCTAGGCACTTTCTGGGACGAAAACGCAGCAGACGATATCGAGGAAGTTTCACTCGACGACCTCTTCTAAAACCCTTTTGTGAACTAGCGCACGTCATTATTGCTATAACGAGAATTAATAGTGACTAATTGGAACGAATTAGCGCTATTCACACCTAGTTACCCTTCCTAAGAGCCGATATAATCTATCGGCTTTTTTATTCGATATAACAACGAATTACCTAAATATAAATTTAAACTAGGGGGTAGGAATTTCGTGGTTTCCAATACTTTAAAAAGTCGCTCACCCATTGAGTGGCTATCGTCCCTTCCTGCTTGTATCTTGCTTTTGATGGTTGTCATCTTTAGTACAAGTAGTGATGTCCATAACCAAATACTGCAAGTAGGCGAACATTATTGGGAGGGTTATTACAAACTACGTACAGATCCCGAGCTACCAAGCTGTGATGCTCAACTTGATGTTGAGGCTGCCGTACAAGAGCGACTAGCTGAAAGCGCGGAAGAAGACGACTTCGGTCTTTTCGATGCCGAACCAGCTGATCCTGAGCTCATTCGCCAATCAATAATAAACTCAAAAGCAGATTGTGTTGCTGCCTTTGAGTCGTACGAAGAAACTAAACAACGAATCACTCCTGCATTGGAAACTTTCAGAGCTGTTGAGTTATTCGTTTCTGAAGTGATTGCTGTAGGCATCATGTCCCAGAAATTTATTCTGGTTGGTCTAATCTTACTATGCGCTACAACTGCTACATTCACACGTCACCACATTGCTATGCGTCCGGTGATGTCTCGCTTAGATCACTACGTGGCGAGCACAGCTCAGTTAGCTGCTAATGGCTTACTACTGGCGTCTGCTGTAGCATTTAGAGATCTAGCACATTCAGATGGATCCAAAATAACCGCTGACGTGGCCTTCATTCATGAACTCTGGGTCTATGGCTTCGGCGTACTCACCATCATGAGTGCCATCAACATATTCCGACCTGCGGCAGATCTCACACCAGGCGGCAACATTGGTCGAGCTGGTCTAGCTATTCCATTGTACGCAACCATGACAATCATTGCTGCGGCGTTCTTCTTCTTTGGCCTAGGTGAAGGCAACAAGCCTAACCCAGCAGCACTAGGTATTCACCTAGACAAGCTTCTTGATCTCAGTGACATGTTCTTGAACGTCGGCTTGTACGTCTGGATAGGTATGATGCTTAAGCAAACGCGCTTTGCATCGCTCGTGCTTTCTTTGTTCAAGCCATGGAAACTACCACCAGAGCTATTAGTTGTTCTTGTCGTAATTCTTGCGGCTATTCCAACAGCCTACACTGGCGGTTCAGGTATTTTCGTTATTGCGGCAGGTGCCGTGATTTATCACGAGTTACGCGCTGCAGGTACGCGTCGTCAATTGGCACTAGCAGCGACAGCGATGTCCGGCTCAATGGGTGTTGTATTACGTCCTTGCTTGCTTGTGGTTGTTATCGCATTTATGAACCGTGAAGTCACAACTGACCAGTTATTTGGTTGGGGTGTATACGTATTCATGCTGAGCGCGGTGATGTTTGGCTTCTTTGCATTGACGCTTAACCGTCAGAGCAAGTTTGAACTTGCATCTCCAGGGCAAGCTTTCCCTGAAATGCTTCAAGCTTTCCGTCCATTGATTCCTTACATCATCTTGTCTGTTGCCGTTGTATTGTTCTATCGCTATGCGGTAAACGTTCGCTTAGACGAATTCTCAGCAGCACGTATTCTTCCAGTTATGATGCTTGTGATTTTGATTTATGAGCACGTGACGAAGAAAGAAGCAGTTAGCGAAGATGGTAAAACGAAGATTCCTCACAAAGGCATCGAAACCAACATTCGTACCGCAACGAATCAGACAACAGCAGAAATCGGCGCATTATTGTTATTAATCGGCTGTACTATCTGTCTTGGTGGAACCATCGAGCGCTCCGGCATCGTAGAGACATTCCCTGCTGAATTCTCAAGCGTTTGGGCGGCAATGGGCTTACTTGTTTGCGTATTGATCGTCATGGGTATGATCATGGAACCGTTTGGCGCAGTTATTTTAGTAAGTCAGACAATTGCTCCAATCGCTTACAGCGCAGGTATAGATCCAATTCACTTCTGGATGCTGACACTGGTAGCGTTTGAGCTTGGTTATCTGAGCCCACCGGTTGCACTTAACCACTTACTTGCACGCCAGGTTGTAGGTGAGAAAGAAGCTCTGGCTGCTGTGCTAACAGAAGGAACCTTCTACCAGCGTTATGAGAAAATACTTCTCCCTCTTATTACGATGGGTACAGTACTTCTTATCGTTGCGTTCACACCACTGTTTTATCAAATGATGTCTTAGTGACACCTTGGTAAACCAATAGTAAAAGCCCTGCCTGATCTATCACGCGGGGCTTTTTTCTACTTACTCAATTCACATGAAAAATCACATAGAAAAGGATTCCTATGCAACTCAATCGCACTGCTGCATTACTGCTTAGCATAGTCATTACGACACTCTTAATAGTTCATTCATCAAAATTAGAAGCAAAGAACCTGCAAGGCTCCAAAGAGCAGTGCAAAAGGATCGCGACAAAGATCGATATGATCAATGATAAAAGACGTGCAGGAGGCAGCTCCGCACAAATGGACAAGTGGCGAAAAAAGCGAAATGCACTAAGCGATAAGGCTTATAAATTGAATTGCAGAAAACACGGAATAATCAAATAGGCATAAAAAAACCGGTGACTGTTTCCAGACACCGGCTTTTTAAACTTCAGGCCAAGCTACTAAGCCTTAGGCCCTGCAGCAACGATAGACTCTGATACATCAAACTTCTTAAAATTCTCAACGAATTGAGAAATCAAATCAGCCGCTTTCGCATCATAAGCATCTTTGTCTGCCCATGTATCACGAGGGTTAAGTAGGCCAGAATCAACGCCTGGTACAGCTACTGGGATATCCAAGTTAAGCTGTTCTAAATGTGTTGTTTCCGCATCAGCCAAAGCACCGCTCTGAATTGCAGAAATGATTCCACGAGTTGTTGGGATGCTAAAGCGCTGGCCCACACCGTATGAACCACCAGTCCAACCAGTGTTAACTAGGTAAACTTTGGAACCGAATTCTTCCATACGCTTCATTAGCAATTCAGCATATTCACCCGCTGGGCGAGGGAAGAACGGCGCACCAAAACATGTTGAGAATGTTGACTTAAGCTTAGAGTCTGAGCCCATCTCAGTAGAACCAACCAAAGCCGTGTAACCACTTAGGAAGTGATACGCTGCTGCTTCTTTGCTCAGCAATGATACTGGAGGCAAGACACCTGTCATATCACATGTTAGGAAAACGATTGCATTTGGCTCGCCAGCAAGATTCTCTAGTACACGTTTTTCAACGTGCTCTAGCGGATATGCACAACGACCATTCTCAGTAAGAGAGGTGTCAGTGTAATCAGGAGTACGAGCATCATCATCGATTTTTACATTCTCAACGATCGCGCCAAACTTAATAGCGTCCCAAATAATTGGCTCATTCTTTTGGCTAAGATCAATTGTCTTCGCGTAACAACCACCTTCAAGGTTAAAGACCGTGCCTTTACCCCAACCGTGTTCGTCATCACCAATCAAATAACGCTCTGGATCTGCTGAAAGCGTTGTCTTACCTGTTCCAGATAGACCAAAGAACAAAGTTGTTTCGCCATCTTCACCGACATTCGCGGAACAGTGCATTGGCAAAACATCTTTTTCAGGAAGAAGGAAGTTCTGAACAGAGAACATCGCTTTCTTCATTTCACCAGCGTAACGCATGCCTGCAAGAAGTACTTTGCGTTGCGCGAAGTTGATCATAACAGTGCCATCACTATTTGTTCCGTCACGCTCTGGTACACATTCAAAACTAGCAACGTTCAAAATTTGCCATTCTTGCTTGTCAGCAGGATTAAATGTCTCAGGACGGATAAACAAGTTGCGACCAAACAGATTTTGCCAAGCAGTTTCTGTTGTCACTTTAACAGCAAGATAGTGCTCAGGATCAGAACCAACGTGAAGGTGAGATACATAGCTGTCTTTTTCAGCAAGATACGCTTCAACACGCTCCCACAATGCATCGAATTTATCCGCATCAAAAGGGCGGTTGATCGGACCCCAGCCAATAGCATCAGACGTGCTTGGCTCTTCAACAATATAACGGTCCATTGGAGAGCGACCAGTTCTCTTACCAGTTGTAACAACTAAAGAACCGTTAGCAGCTAAACTGCCTTCTTTACGCTCCAGTGCATGTTCAACTAGTAATGCTGAACTTAGATCAACAAAAGTGTTACTCACTTTGACCTCACCTAAAATAAAACTAACTGGCTTGGAAAAATCCAAACCCTTATAAAATTGGGGCGCTATTATGACAAATCGCCAATTAAAAAACGACAGTAAAATAGACGCCAAGCATTATGCGCTTTATGTGTTCAATGAATAACCAATTAGTGCGGCTTACCGACATTAAATAACTCATTGACACGCTCGCGATCAAATTCGTAATGCGCACCACAAAATTGACAATCGATTCCTATCACAGGCTCTTCATCAAGAATCGACAGCGCCTCATCTTTCCCTAAAGAATAAAGAGAATTTAAAGACCGCTCCTCGGAACATGTGCATTCAAAACGCACAGGCTCTGACTCATACACTTGCACACTTTCTTCATGATAAAGACGATGCAAGATAGTCGCATTGTCATTCTGTTTGACCTCTTCAAAGCTCAATGTCTCAGCGAGCTGCCTAACACGATCCCAAGCATCTTGATCATCGATATATTTGTAATCAGGAAGCTTTTGAAGCATCAAGCCATAACAGTACTCGTCATCACTCGCAAACATGAAATGCGTATCTAGCTGCTCTGATAAATCAAAGTAATGCGCCAAACATTCAGCCAACGTCGATCGCTCTAAAGGCACAATCCCTTGATAACGCTGTCCCTTATCAGGCTCTATGGTGATCGCTAGTTGTGCTTTCCCCAACAAATCGCCTAAATCATTAGAGTCCGGCAAAGCGTCCTCATAATGCACGATACTTCGAAAAGACTTTTGATCTGTCGCTTCTGCCATTAACAAACTGACGGGGCCTTCACCTCGAGCATGTACAGCTAGTCTACCTTCAAACTTGAGTGTTCCTGTCATCAATACAGATGCACAGGTTGCTTGTGCTAACAACGCTCTAGGTATTTGGGGATAGTCTTTGTTTGCAGTAACTTCTTGAAAGCTTTTTGACAAGCGAACAATTTCACCTCGAATATGGCATTCATCAAGGAGGAATTTTTGGAAGGAATCTCCTTCAAGCATAATTATCTCTCTGTCTCTAATCGTTTCGTTGATCTTTGAAACGATGAATTAAACGACGATCCCGTTTATTCGGTCTTCTAAACGGTACTGGCTGACTTTCGCGTTCCGCACGACGCTCCGCCACTTTCTTTTCACGCTCTATTCGACTTTCTTCCGTTTCTTCGTATAGCTGTTGAGCTAAGGTTGCGTTTTGACGACGATCTGACAAGCTAGCCACTGTCACGACTTTATCCACCCAGCCTTGTCGAATTTGCAAAGTAGCGCCCAAATCGACCGTCTTACCTGGTTTGCAACGCTGACCGTTGTATTGCACTTTGCCGCCCTCTACAGCTTCTTTAGCCATAGACCGGGTCTTAAAAAATCTTGCTGCCCACAACCATTTATCGATACGAACTTTTTGCTCAGAACTTTCTGTCATGACGAAGGCATTACATCCATAAATGAAGACAACAAAGGATAGTCACTTTTCACTCTCATAGGTCCGCGGCTATCTGGTTTTACGATATTGATCAAATGCACGAGTCCCGCTTTTTTAGCAGAATGAAGGACATCTTCATTATCATCAAAAAATACTGTTGAGCGTGGATCAAAATGTACTTTGTTGCGCAAAGCTGTCCAAAACTCTGGATCTTCTTTCGGTAAGCCAAAATCATGAGATGTATGCACTTCATCAATATAATCGCCTAGATTGGTGCATTGCATCTTAATTTCAACACCTGCTCTGTGAGAATTTGTCACAAGCAATACGCGATAAGGTCCAGCGGATATTGCACTCAGGAATTCTTCAGCAAATGGCCGGTAGGCTATTTTGTCTTTCACTTCATGTTTTAATTGGATCAAATCCATATCAAGTAAGTCAGACCAATAATCAAAACAATACCAATTTAAGGTTCCTTTAAGATCTCGAAAATACTTGCTCAGAAATGTATTCGATTCTTCAAGCGTCATTCCTCGCGTATCAGCGAAGCGCTTTGGAAGATGTTGCATCCAAAAATAATTATCGAAATGCAGGTCTAACAAGGTGCCGTCCATATCAAGGAAGACGGTATCGATTTGATTCCAGTTGAGCATCAAACTCTCTATACTTTATGGCAATTGATTCGATGCATTTTAACGAAGCAGGGTAGCTATGTCAGATTTAAGCGCGTTTTTTGAACCACTTTCAGTTATTGCCAAGGATGCCGGCAAGGCAATTTTAGAAGTATATAACTCAGATTTTCCCATCGAGATAGATACTAAAAGCGACGATTCCCCTGTTACCAAAGCCGACTTAGCGGCACACAAAATCATTGAAAAGGGTCTACGAGCCCTAACTCCAGATATCCCTTTTTTGTCAGAAGAGGGTGGTCTACCAGAGTATACAGAGCGAAAGCATTGGCAACGCTACTGGCTTGTTGATCCATTAGACGGCACAAAAGAATTCATTAATAAGAATGGCGAATTCACCGTTAATATCGCCTTCATTGAAAACCACGAGCCAGCGCTTGGACTCGTTTATGTTCCGGTAACAGATACCTTATACTTGGGCGGCCTAGCATTCGGAAGCTTCAAAAACTCAGCAGGATTACACGAACAAATTGCGATCAAGCCCGTTAATCTCGGCACCACATTAACGGTTGTAGGAAGTCGTCGACACGGTGCAGAAGCGCTAGATAGCTTGTTAGAGAAAGTTTCAGATACGTTCTCGAATATCGATCGTGTAGATATGGGTAGCTCCCTCAAAATTTGCGCCTGCGCTGAAGGATCCGCTGATTGGTATCCACGCTTAGCACTCACTTGTGAATGGGACACCGCTGCGGCGCACGCTGTTCTGAAAGGCGCCGGCGGTGAAATCTATACTCCGGAACTCACACCATTGCGTTACAACACAAAAGAAGAAATGTTGAACCCTTTCTTCCATGCCGTAGGTGACACGAGCTTTGATTGGAAAAAATTTCTATAAGCGGAAATTATCAGCTATTCAAAACGAAAAAAGCGCGACCTTTTTCAAGATCGCGCTCTTATAAAACCTTCAAAGCTATGGCAGCTTAATCTTCTTGCTCTACCACATCATTCGCTTTTCGGCCGTTTAAGGTACAACCCAAGCAACGTACAAATGTCGTTTCAAAAGGACCTTCGACTAATACTTCGAATGACTCTCCAATGTTACCACCAAGCGCAGAAAATGGTGATGAAACAATAAATACGCCCGCACCAAGAATAGTCGTGACAAACATTAATGGACGCACAAACAATGCGTCGCCAGTCATCGCCATTGCACTTGGGGTTTCATTAACAGGATTTGCATGGGCAATAGTTGGAAGAACAAGACTCACACACAGCGCCACACTGCATAATATTTGTTTAATTTTATGGTACATCGAAACTCCTCCACCAGAGCCGAATTTTATTAAAGAGACTTCTAAGAATGCACGTTAAGTGAATGATTTAACTATAGCTGCTGTTTGCTCACTGTCTAATGTTTCATCCCGATTACCTTATTTCTTGTGATCACTTTTGACACACTGAACAAAATACCGTGCTTCTACCCGAGTGCCTGATTTCTTTAAGGGTCTCACCACAGTTTTTACACGGCTCACCTTGGCGACCATATACGAACAACTGCTGCTGAAAGTAGCCCGGCTTGCCATCCCCACCGACGAAATCCCGCAAGGTTGTCCCGCCTTGCTCAATCGCTCGACTCAATACAAGCTTTATATTTTTAAGCAATTCAGCATAACGCTTTTTTGAAATTCGCCCTGCGGCACGTGAAGGGTGAATGCCTGACAGAAACAAAGCCTCATTAGCGTATATATTTCCAACCCCTACAACGACATGGCTATCCATAATGAATTGCTTCACAGCAATAGATCGACTCTTTGATTTTTGATGCAGGTAATCAACATCGAACGCATCCGACAAAGGCTCTGGTCCTAACTTGTTGATTAACTCATGCTTACTCCAATCCTCTGTCCACAAAATAGAGCCAAAGCGTCTAGGATCGTTAAAACGCAATACATGATCTGCAAAGCAAAAATCCACATGATCATGCTTCTGTACTTCAGTATCTGCAGACACAACCCGCAAACTCCCTGACATTCCCAAATGAATTAAGATACTTCCTTGATCAAAACTCATGACAATATACTTGCCGCGTCGAGTCACGCTTTTTACGAGATTAGGCGACCAAATTTCTAACTCCGTAGAGACAGGCCAGCGTAATCGGCTATTACGAATTGTCATACCTTGCAGGACTTTCCCTTCGCTGTAAGGCAAAATACCGCGTCGCGTTGTTTCTACTTCTGGTAGTTCAGGCACTATTTATTCACTCAGATTGAAAGGTTGATCATTGTCTACGAAGCAGGGTAAGCAAATCAAACACTTGGGCGTTGATGCTGGTGGCACATTCACCGACTTTGTTCTGATTGAGTCAGACCAGATGCAAACACATAAAGTTCTCTCTACGTCAAGCAATCCGGCGAAAGCGATTATTCAAGGCATCCTGGAACTCGGTCTTGAAGATGACTTGCTATCTGGTTCCCTGAACATTATTCATGGCAGTACAGTTGCGACAAATGCCGCGCTAGAAGGTAAAGGCGCACGCACCGCTTACATCGCCAACAAAGGCTTCAAAGATGTACTCAGCATTGGCCGTCAAAATCGCAAAGAACTATACAATCTAAAACCGGTCAAAACTGACCCGCCAGTACCGCCAGAATTATGCTTCGAAGTTGACTGTCGACGCGATGCACAAGGCAACATCATTACTCCCTTAAGTGATGAAGCGATCTCTCAGCTAGTTGAAGATGTAAAAGAGAGCGGTGCCGAAGCGATCGCTATCAACCTTTTATTCTCGTTTTTGAATAGTGAGGAAGAACAACGCATTGAGAGCGCCTTGAACAAAGACTTTTTCGTCTCCCGTTCGTCTTTTGTATTGCCGGTTTATAAAGAATATGAACGCGGCATCGCTACATGGCTTAACGCGTCATTGGGCCCAAAGGTCAATAACTACCTGAGCATGCTTCAAGACAAACTCAAGAACAATCATGTTCAAATCATGCAATCGTCTGGCGGCCTACTGACACTGGATGAGGCCAAAAAACGCGCCGTTAATCTTCTTCTCTCTGGACCTGCTGGGGGGCTATCAGCCGTCCGATTACTCGGAAAGTCACTCAATCAAACGAAAATACTCAGCTTTGATATGGGAGGCACAAGCACCGATGTGAGTTTAATGGATGGAGATTTCTTGTTAAGCAGCGAAAACTCCATCGCTGACTGGCCAGTAGCTATCCCTATGCTAGATATGGATACTATCGGGGCAGGCGGCGGCTCTATTGCCTGGATAGATGAAGCGGGCATGCTACATGTTGGGCCTGAATCTGCAGGTTCTAATCCAGGGCCGGCCTGCTATGGCCAAGACGGAGATAGGGCAACCGTGACGGATGCTAACTTGATTCTTGGTCACATCCCTAGATCTGCCAAACTGGGTGGTTCATTAAGCTTAGACTTCGATAAAGCAATACAAGCAATCGAAAAACTAGCGCAACAACTATCTTTGAGCATTGAAGAAACGGCGCAAGGCATCGTTCAACTTGCAGAACAACAAATGTCAGCAGCGCTGCATAATATCTCAGTCAAACAAGGGCATTCGCCTAAAGACTTCAGTTTATGTTGCTTTGGTGGCGCAGGCGGGATGCATGTTTGCTCTCTTGCAGAAAAACTCAATATCAAACGCGCTATTATCCCACGCAATTCTGGCGTCTTGTCTGCGTTCGGCATGCTCACCGCAGCGCCTATGCGTAATGCAACACACTCCTACATTCACCCTTATCAAGACGTTAGCAAAGAAACACTTGCTGACTTATTTGACAAAATGAAAGCGGAGATAGCTGAAGACAGCCCAGAGCTTGCGCAAACAGGGAAGATTAAACAACACCTAGATTTAAGATACTTGGGGCAAAGCTACACGATTGAGGTACCTTACTCTGAGCGCTCTGTCGAGGAGTTTGAAGCCGCACATGAACAACGCTTCGGTCATCGTTTAAATAAAAAAATCGAGCTCGTTAATCTGAAGTTGAGTATCGAAGGTGTTCCAGCAATTAATTCTTTATCGAAACCAATGCATACAAGTTCTTCTTCAACATCATTGCTAAACAATGAAATCGCAGTGATCGAACGAGATCATATTCAACTGGGCGATATAGTGACTGGTCCAGCTATTATCACAGAAAAAATATCGACCACCTGGATACCAAAAGCCTGGCAATGTGAATTAGATAGGTTTGGAAATTTACTGCTATCGAGGCCTTAAGATTTGATTTCGTAAAGCCTAGAGATAACCTGACCTGCCTTTTTGGATTTCAGCTCTTGCCATACGCTAGGAATGTCTAGCTGTGACAATTCCGCCTCTGTTTCGATGTAAACAAGCCCCTCTGGCGCTAAGACTTGCCGGTTATCAAGAAGCGCTAGAACCTGATTAACTAAATCTTTTCTGAACGGCGGGTCAATCAATACGATATCTAAAGGCTCTCCAGAATAGCTTTGAAGAAAACTGAGGGCATCGACATGACTCACTGATGCCGGCACATTTAACAGCGCTTTGTTTTGTTCTAGGTAGCGAAATGCTTGTGTATTTTTTTCGATAAACTGCACATGTTTCGCGCCGCGTGATGCAGCCTCAAAACCAAGCGCGCCACTGCCCGCAAACAAATCTAGTACGTTCGCACCAATGACTTCATGGCGCATCCAATTAAATACTGTCTCACGAACGCGATCTGTTGTGGGACGCAAACCTTCTACTTCAGGAAAACTCAAACGACGACTTCGATGCTCTCCAGCAATAATGCGAAAAGAACCTTCACTTTTTTTTTCTGGCTTACGGTTTTTTTTAGCTCGTGCTGGCATTAGAATTTAGCTCATAATCGCGTTGATCTCGGTCGGCATAAATGCTCGCCGCTTATTGTAGTGCGGACACAGTTTCTATCAATCTAATTATCACCTGTCGATATACAGGATGACATTCTTTCTTTGGACGACTCATGGATAACCAAATGCTTATCGGTTTCGCAATTATCGCGCTCATCGCGATCGCCTTCGTTATCGATATCAAAACCAGAAAAGTTACTCACAAGCAACTTCCTCCGTTTGCTAAGAAACAAAGCTTACCGCCTCGAGAGCAAGTCACCGAACAGCCAAAACCAATTAGCGAAACACTAGATACTTCTAGCGTTGAACCGACTCCAACAGCAGAAATCGCAGAAGTTACTGACATTGAACCGGCTGCTGAAGAAAAAGTCGAAGAGATTACTGAAGAACCCTCAACGAACTTCTTCTCTCGTATTGTATCTGGCTTAAATAGAACAAGAGGCCAACTCAGTGATGGCTTGGGCCAACTTCTTCTTGGTAAAAAAGAGATTGATGAAGACCTTCTTGAAGAAATCGAAACACAACTCCTGATGGCAGACATCGGTGTTGAAGCGTGCTCTCAAGTTATTCAAACAATCACAGAGCGCTCTGAGCGCAAAGAGCTTAAAGATTCTGAAGCTATTTATCAGCTACTCAAAACCGAACTAGCTGCTCTTCTTGCCGACAAGCAAGCGCCGCTTGAGATCCCCAAAAGCGATACACCTTTTGTCATATTGGTAGTTGGTGTAAACGGCGTAGGCAAAACGACAACCATAGGCAAGATGGCCAAGCGTTTTCAAAGCCAAGGTCACTCTGTCATGCTGGCTGCAGGTGATACATTCCGCGCAGCAGCCGTGGAGCAACTGCAAGTATGGGGCGAACGCAATGATGTTCCAGTCGTTGCGCAACACACGGGCGCAGACAGTGCATCAGTGATCTTTGATGCCGTTGAATCCGCAAAATCTAAAGGCATTGATGTCATCATCGCCGATACAGCAGGTCGTCTTCAAAACAAAGACAACTTGATGTCAGAACTCGAAAAAGTTGTTCGAGTGATGAAGAAGGTTGATGCACAAGCACCACACGAGGTGATGTTGGTACTTGATGCTGGCACAGGACAAAACGCACTTAGCCAAGCGCAAATATTCCAACAAGCCGTGGGCGTTACAGGAATCAGTCTGACGAAATTAGATGGTACTGCAAAAGGCGGTATTATTTTCGCCATTGCAAAACAGCTCGGTTTACCGATTCGTTTTATTGGCGTCGGCGAACAAATCGATGACTTACGTCCCTTCGATGCGGATGAATTCATTGAAGCACTTTTTGAAAAACAAACAGACGCTTAAGTTGTTAAAGCATGATTCAGTTTATTAACGTCGGAAAACGTTACCCTGATGGGCACGAAGCCCTGAAAAATGTTTCATTCGAGCTCGCGAGAGGTGAAATGGCATTTCTAACAGGACATTCCGGCGCAGGAAAAAGCACACTACTTAAACTAATCATGCTGATGGAACGAGCCAGCAAAGGTCAAATCACGGTTGGCAATCAAAACCTTGCACGTATTCCTCCGCGACAAGTTCCTTATTATCGTCGCCATGCAGGTGTTGTATTCCAAGACCACAAACTTCTGTTTGATCGCACAGTCTTTGATAATGTCGCGATTGCGATGGAAGTTGCAGGAACGCCACCAAAGGAAATTGCTAAACGCGTACGGGCTGCACTCGATAAAGTTGGGCTACTGAGCAAAGAGAAGCTCACGCCCATTCAACTTTCTGGAGGTGAACAACAACGTGTTGGTATTGCTCGTGCTGTCGTCAACAAGCCACCTATTCTGTTAGCTGACGAACCTACAGGTAATCTTGATCCAGAGCTATCGGCAGAAATCATGAAGCTGTTTAGCGACTTTAACCAAGTGGGTGTCACGGTGTTGATTGCAACGCATGACTTAGAGCTTATTTCACGCCTACCTTACCGAGTAATCGAACTTGATCATGGCCACATCAGAAACGAAGAGGCATTCGTAAATGGCTAAGTCAAATTCACAAGGCGCTCAAGTTTCTGCATCAAAACCGATGCTTGGCAGTTACTTTGGTAATCACAAAAAAGCTCTTTCTCATACCCTTAATGAGCAAAAGAAAAAACCATTAGCATCAATCCTTACGTGCGCCGTTATTGGTATTGCTATCTTATTGCCCACTTTACTAGGCGTGTTCTTAAGCAATCTCGAGCGCTCTCAATTGAGCTTTGATAATACGACTCAAATGACGGTGATGCTAAGCAAAACATTATCGCCGATTAAAGGGGCAACATTTGCGCAAGAACTAACAAAAATCGAAGGCATAGAGTCAGCCAAGTTCATCCATCAAGATGATGCTCTTGAGGAATTTAAAGCAACATTTGAACTCGAGTCGACACTTGAGCACTTGAGCGACAATCCCCTTCCTCACAGTATTATCGTAACCCTGAGTGATTCTGCTAATACGATAGAACAAGCGCAAAAACTTCGCACTAGCCTACTAGGAAAGCCTGAAATTGATCTGGTTCAGCTTGATTTAATGTGGGTTCAGCGACTCAACTCTATTACCAACTTTCTTAGTTTAAGCACCTGGATTCTTGGGCTAATGCTAAGTATTGCTGTCATTTTAATTCTCGGAAATACGATTCGATTAGCAATCGAAAACCGAAAAGACGAAATTGCCGTACTTAAGCTGGTAGGAGGAACGGACGCGTTTGTTTGTAGACCGTTTCTGTACTTAGGTATTTTCTATGGCATAGGCGGAGGAATATTTTCCATTATTTTATGCAGCGTGGTGTTAGCCATTCTAGCGCAACCTATTGAAGCACTGAAAGCTTCATATCAAAGCGATTTTAGTTTGTCAGGTTTGAACATTGAAACTACACTTTTTATTCTGTTAGTTGGAACATTTTTAGGTTGGTGCGCTGCCAAAATTTCTGTGAAACAACATATAAGCGCAATTGAACCAAGCTAATACCTATCTACGAAATTCGGAACTTTTTAAGGCTTAAGTAGTCCAACCACTCAACATTAGCACACTTGAGCACAAAAGCGCCGAGATGCTATGATGCAAGGATAACGAATAGAGGAATATTAATGGGCACAAGCTTACAACCCGTCGACATGTTAACTCCTGGTGGCAACCTTGAGTCTTACATCCAAACGGTCAACAGCATCCCGATTTTGTCAATTGAAGAAGAGCGAGATTTAACTGCGCGCTTACATGACGAAAACGACCTTGTGGCTGCGCGACACTTGATTATGTCGCATCTACGTTTTGTTGTTCATATCGCTAAAAGTTACTCTGGATATGGTTTAGCTCAAGCTGATCTTATTCAGGAAGGAAACGTCGGCCTAATGAAAGCCGTTAAACGTTTCGATCCGACATTCGGCGTTCGCTTGGTGTCTTTTGCTGTACATTGGATCAAAGCTGAAATTCACGAATTCATTTTACGTAATTGGCGCATTGTCAAAATTGCGACGACCAAAGCGCAACGTAAAATGTTCTTCAATCTTCGCAGCTCTAAAAAGCGTCTTGCTTGGTTTACCGCAGATGAAGTTGATTCAGTAGCTAAAGACCTTGGTGTAGAACCTCGCGTCGTTCGCGAAATGGAAGGTCGCTTGAGCGCTCAAGATACAGCATTCGATGCTAGCTCTGATGAAGATGATGACAGCGCGTTCTTAGCTCCAGCGAACTATCTAGAAGATCATTCAGCAGACCCTGCACGTGCTGTAGAGCTGGCTGATACATCGAGCGATACGCGTCATCGTTTAACTGAAGCCTTACGTACTCTCGATGAGCGTAGTTTAGATATCATCACCAAACGCTGGTTAAATGAGAAAAAAGCCACGCTTCATGAGCTGGCAGATGAATACGGCGTTTCAGCTGAACGAATTCGTCAATTAGAAAAAAATGCGATGAAGAAAGTAAAAGGCTTAATGGATAGTTAGGCCTCTTTCTTCTACTAAAAACCGCCAACAGGCGGTTTTTTTATGCCATTAAAATTCGGAGTTATGTCATGCATATTGCTTTTATTGGTGTAGGCCTCATGGGCGCTCCCATGGTTACTAACCTGATTCGTGCAGGTTTCTCTCTACACCTATGGAACCGCACCCAATCAAAACTCGACCCATTTCAGAAAAACGCGAATACATATACAGCTATCAGCGAGGCAGTTGCTCACGCAGACATTATCATCACTATGCTAGAGACCGGAGATATCGTTGAGCAAACACTCATGCAAGGCGATGTTCTTCAGGCGATAAAGTCTGGAAGCATGGTCGTTGATATGAGTTCAATACCGCCGGAACAAGCGCGTGCACATGCTCAGCTACTTAAGAATTATGGTATTTCGTATTTAGATGCCCCAGTGTCTGGAGGTACCGTAGGTGCTGAACAAGCGACTCTGTCGATTATGGCCGGCGGAAATAAAAATGACTTCGATAAAGCTCTCCCTATTTTCAATGCAATGGGTTCCGCCACACACATCGGCCCGCATGGTACGGGACAAGTCGCTAAACTGGCTAATCAAGCTATTGTAGGTATTACGATTGGAGCAGTCTCAGAAGCTTTATTGCTTGCTGCAGAGGGTGGAGCAGACCCTGTGGCAGTTCGTAAGGCTTTGGGTGGCGGTTTCGCTGCTAGCCGCATATTAGAATTACACGGTCAACGAATCATTGATGGCAATTATGAACCTGGGGCGCGTAGCCGTGTTCAATTAAAAGACATGCGCACCATACTCGATGAAGCTCGATTACAAGGTTTGACCCTACCCCTGTCACAACGCACGCATGACGGCTATCTGTCGCTAATCGCTCATGGCAAAGAGAACATCGACCATAGCGGATTAATGGTAGAACTCGAACGCCTCAACAATACATCGCACTTTGCTGAGAACAAAGAAAATGCCTAAATTCGCGGCCAATATCACCATGCTATTTCAAGAACATGACTTTCTTGATCGTTTTAAAGCAGCGAAAGACAATGGCTTTCGCTACATAGAGTATTTGTTTCCTTATGATTATTCCGCTCAAGATCTTGTCTCAAGATTGCAAGATAACAATCTAGAACAAGTCTTGTTCAACTTGCCTCCCGGCGACTGGTCAAAAGGGGAGCGAGGCATCGCATGCCTACCTGATCGTAAAGACGAATTTCGACGAGATGTTGATCAAGCCATTCATTACGCCGAACAATTAAACGTCAAACAACTCAATTGCCTGTCAGGCTTAAAACCAAACGATTTGAGTGAAGAAGAAGCTGAATCATGCTGGCTGGAAAATATTCACTACGCAGCAAGTGCGCTCGAATCAGCCGGAATAAAACTACTAGTCGAAGCAATTAACTCTAAAGTCGATATGCCTGGTTTCTACCTCGATACCCTCGAAAAGAGCCAGTCATTAATTGATCAAGTTCAACACACAAACGTTTACTTTCAATTCGACCTCTATCATATGCACATCATGCACGGCGATTTAGAAAGAAGTTTGAAATCTATCTGGCCACACATTCAACACGTACAATTTGCCGACAGCACTGGCCGACACGAACCAGGCACTGGCGACATTGATTTTGAAAAAGCATTCAATTTTCTAGACCAGAATGAGTACACAGGATTTGTTAGTGCAGAATATCTGCCAAAAACAGACACAGTTAGCTCTCTGGCGTGGTTACGAAGCTTTAATTAACGTGTAAAATTACGCTTGTGTTAAAACCATGTAAGTTCGGGATTTTCAGTTAATGCAGTTTAAATAGGTTTGCAAATGAGTTGGTGGGGAAAACTAATAGGCGGGGCACTTGGTTTCGCCGTATCAGGTCCCATTGGAGCAGTACTCGGCGCAGCAATTGGGCATAGCTTTGACAAAGGCTTAGCCGGCATTGAAAACTTTGCCCCTGATGACCTTTCAACAGAAGATATCCAAGCAGCATTCTTTGGCGCAACATTCTCAATTATGGGGCACGTTGCCAAAGCAGATGGAATTGTAAGTCAAGATGAGATAAGTGTTGCTCAGAACACCATGTCTCGAATGCAATTAAACAATGAGCAGCAAAAAGCAGCACAATCATTGTTTACTCAAGGAAAGTCAACCAGCTTCGACTACAAAGCGGTTGCAGAGCAGCTTAAACAAGAATGCGGACGTCGAAGAAACTTACTGCAGATGTTCATCGAAATTCAGATTGCTACGGCACTCGCTGACGGTGAACTTCACGCAAACGAGCAAGCGATTTTAATGGAGCTTGCTGAGATTCTCGGCTTTAACCGTCAACAGTTCGAACACCTTCTTGCTATGGCCGTGGCTCAACAACGCTTCCACCATAGTAATCAAGGCTTTGAAACCGAAGTTCATGCTTCCAAAATTGATGAAGCATATGAGGTACTTGGTGTAAACCAAGACTGCTCTGACCAAGAACTTAAGCGAGCATATCGGCGATTAATGAGCCAACATCATCCGGACAAGTTGGTAGCGAAAGGCTTACCCGAAGAAATGATGAAGCTTGCAACAGAAAAAACACAACAAATAAAAGAAGCTTACGAGCTCGTTAAGCAAAACAGAAATCTAAAGTAGAGGTAAGTAATGCGCGTTCTAGTAATCGAAGACGATAAAGACGTTGCCTCCTATTTGGTCAATGGCCTTAAAGAAAGTGACAATGTAGTCGACCACTGCGCCGACGGAAAAGAGGGCTTGCTATTAGCAGCAAGCGAAAGCTACGACGTAATGATTATCGATCGAATGCTTCCGGGCATGGATGGTTTATCAATCATCAAAACGATCCGTGCAACAGGTAACAAAACCCCTGTTCTGATTTTGAGCGCGCTAGGCGATGTTGATGATCGCGTTGAAGGACTTCGTGGCGGCGGTGATGACTACCTAACAAAACCATTCTCCTTCACTGAATTACTAGCACGACTTGAAGCACTTGAGCGTCGTGGTGCTAGCTCAGGTTCTGAACAAGTCACCCATCTACAAGTGGCTGATCTAGAAATGGATCTACTCGCACGTACTGTTAAACGTGCTGGCCAGAAAATAGATCTCCAACCACGTGAATTCCGTTTACTTGAATACTTAATGAAGCATGCTGGGCAAGTCGTAACGCGCACAATGCTTCTTGAGCAAGTGTGGGATTACCACTTCGATCCACAAACAAACGTCATCGATGTTCATATCAGCCGCTTACGCTCAAAAATCGACAAAGATTTTCCTAAGCAGCTACTTCAAACCGTTCGTGGTGCGGGATACATTTTGAGTGAAGATTCTTAGTCTACTAAGAACCCCTACATTTCAGCTGGCGATTATGTACATGGTACTTTTCGCCACGTCTGTTTTTATTCTAATGGGCTTTATTTACTGGGCAACCGCTGGGTATATGTCGAGCCAAACAGACGAAACCATCGAAGCTGAAATAGTCGGTCTGGCAGAACAATATCAACGCCAAGGTTTGAATGGCTTAATCAGTGTCATTCGAGAGCGTGTAGCACGTGATCCTAACGGCAAAGCGATCTATTTATTTACTGCGCGTGATTTCATCAAACTCGCAGGCAATATAGATAAGTGGCCAGAAGAAGGCGAAGTTCAAGAGGGCTGGCTCAACTTTACACTTAATGAAGAGTTAGGCTGGCACAATGAGCTTGATCGGCCAGCTCGAGCACGTGTGTTCATTGTGCCTGGAGGCTTGCGCTTACTAGTAGGCCGTGATGTCAACGAGTTCATGGCTGTTAAAGAGCTTGTTGAACGCGCGATAAACTTGGGCATGGCGATCACCTTTATGCTGGCAATGATCGGCGGCGTTATGATGAGCCGAAGTACGGCTCGTCGCGTTGAAATTATCAACCAAACCAGCCAGAAAATTATGAAGGGCAACTTATCATTGCGCATACCCGATCGCGGAACCAATGATGATTTTGACCAACTCGCGCGTAACCTGAACGAAATGCTGGATCGCATTTTTCAATTGATGGAAGGTATTAAGCACGTCTCAGATAATATTGCGCACGACCTTCGAACACCTCTTACCCGACTTAGAAATAAGTTAGAAAACACTCTATTAAAAGTAGAAAACGAAGTTCAAAGAGAGCTCGTCGCGAGTGCTGTTGCCGAAGCAGACCAGTTACTTGCCACCTTCAATGCACTGCTGCGCATTGCACGCCTAGAAATGGGTGGTCGTACTGATAACTTTAAACGCTTTAATCTATCCAACCTACTGTTAGATTCGGCAGAGCTTTATGAATTGGTTGCTGAAGATAAACAACAAACGCTTCGCATAAGGGTTCAAAAAGATATCGAAATCCACGGTGACAAAGACCTAATCTTTCAAACTGTCAGCAACTTGATCGATAACGCAATCAAATACACGCCCAATGATGGAGATATATCCATTGAGCTCGATCTCCACGATAAGCTAGTAAGGTTGTCTATTGCAGATTCTGGTATTGGTATTCCTGAAGAAGAACGATCCAAAGTCTTTGATCGCTTTTATCGTGTTGCTAAAAGCCGCTCTCAACCGGGGAATGGCTTAGGCTTGAGTCTTGTACAAGCGGTTGTCGAACTGCATCAAGGAGAAATTAAACTTAGCGATAATGAACCAGGTTTGATTGTGACCCTTGAGTTGCCTGAAATTGATATCGTAGAAGGGAATGAGATTAAAAATGAACAAGCAGGAATAGAAGTTTCTACACCTGCTTAAACATTTGAAAAATGCTAATTATGCCGCGCGTTTTACTCGCTTAAACGCGTAAGTCGCGGGAAAGGTAACTAATTCGAAGCCACTTTTTGCTAGCTTTTCAGCAACAGAAAATGTCTCTTCAACGTTTGCTTTCGTGCTTTCCGCGCGTGCTTTTAAGCTATCTACTTCGCCTTCAACACGTTTTTGTCCTGCAAAAATCGCAGCAATCAGTGTATGTCGATTGATCTGATTTTCAACTCCCATGCTATCAAGCTGAAAGCCTAAGTTATCTACTTGTTTAAATACTAACTCGCCTATTTGTTGTAGCTTTCTGTTCATGATGTTTTCTCGTGTAAAGTCGTCTGAACTGTGCAAATCACATACGTTTAACAAATAAAGGTATGTTTGCACTGATGGCCGGAACGATACGAGTTTTCCCTAGGCGCTTCAACCTAATTTGCCTCACTCAAAAATATCACGCATAACTACTGCCCGTGATTATTCTTCAAGCTATACTGCTTACTACAAACCTCAAAGCCAATGTTTGATGAAATGGAAGCCATACCTATGCGTACTTATATCTTTATTATCTCTTTACTGTTCTCAATGACGGGCGCAGCGTCAAACATTAATTTTCTATCCAGCACTGAGATTGGCTCTCTCAATGACGAAGAGCAAGACTCTTTGAAAGCATTCGTTGTGAACGGCCTTAACAACTACAAACAATTAGAAAAAGCAGAATGGAAAAGCAAAAAAGGTTCTAGAGCTCTATTCAAGATTATTGCGGACTACAAACAAGGTGACACATCCTGTCGTCGCGTCAAATTTGCCGTAAAATCTGCAAAACATAGTCGCTTCCAAACAATGCTTTGGACCTTATGTCAGAATGGAAATCGCTGGCAACTTTCTAAAGCTCCATTAGCTGAGCTATCAACATCACAACGCAGTGCGATTGCTAACGACATATTCGATACGCTAGATAACAAAGCAGACGGGGAGCCAGCGAACTTTCATTATTCTGACGCATCGCTTGATCTTGTCGCAGTTCCTTTCGACTCACCCTCTGATCAAAATACAAGGTGTCGCGTATTATCACTTTCTATCTTGGATGATAAAAGCGCAATGCTGAGCGGAAAATATCGGTTTTGCAATGAAGGTGACGCAACATGGAAATATGTAGGCGATTAAAACGCCCTTAAATCTGATCGAGATTTAAATACGCCATGCAATAGTGAAGGTTCCGAATCTCGTTAGATTCTCAAGAGCCTCATTATCTCTACTATTGGCAATTATATTTGAATCGGAAAACGCCATCGTAAATGCCCAATTCTGATACTCCAAAGTAAGCCCAGCCGACGCACCCAAGTATTCTTTGTCATATGGGATAGAACGACTGTTTCGAAAGGTATTGCCGTCGGTAAAAATTCGATTAAACAAATATCCCGTATTCAATGCGAGATAAAAAACCAACCTTGATTGGCTGCGACTGGATTAGAGAGTCTTGAACTCGATAACAATGTTGTCGGAAAAGATCTCTCTAACTCTTGCCCGAATCGCAGTGCAATCATGCCCTCGACAGAGCTACTTATAGTCCCAGCTTATATCGAAGCAGCCGTAATAATATCGGTACGGCCATCATTGAAGTGCAACTGCCTCCATGCTCTGGAGCGATGAAACTGAAATACCAATTCATTTTATAACTGAGTATCCCAACCCTGAGGTTCATCTGCTCCAATAGCTTTATGCACAGTTTTTTGTGTTTCTTCACCTAAAGCCCAAGGACCAATAATGCCTATGGTTGTCGAAATACGATCAGCAGTATTCACATTTGCAGTTAAATACGTATTGAAAAATGTTAAAAGCTCTGCATAGGGCAATTCATTTTCTGCAGAAACTTCGATCATAATATCACTCGGAGATAACAAAGTTTGGCCAATAGAATAAACATTTACAGCCCCTTCAACCTCTGAGTCATCTAGAGTCCATAACAGCGGCCACACCCAAAAATCGTTCGTGGGCATATATTCTTTGTTATCAGATAAATCTAGTGCTGTGACATAAAAACCATTTGTATACCCATTGTCATTGCTGACAAAAAGATCATTATCTAGCGTCACAGCAATCCAATCGAAATCATCATCCTGCTCAGCTACGGCAACGCAAGACAGTTGCATCATCAATACAAACAAAAATGGGAAAGAAACCTTGCCTAGACCACGCCTCATGGAGATCATCTCTATTTAGTTATCAATAAGAACTGACGTCTCAGACCTAAATTCGATATAGGCCAACGGCAATAAGAATAGTCAGGAAGAATAAGAGGTCAACGCTTAACTAGGATAAGAAATGGATACAACATACCAAGTATTGGTGCCAGTAGGAGTGCGTACGTCAACCTCATCATCAACTTGTTTTGAAAGCAGTGCGCGAGCCATTGGAGAATCAATCGAGATATAGTCATGTCGATCATAAATTTCATCGACACCAACGATGCGAAACTTTTTTTCTTCCCCGTCATCATTATCTACAACAACCCATGCGCCAAAAAAAACCTTACCTTCTTGTTCTGGAGCGTATTCGACAACTCGAAGCGCCTCGATGCGCTTTCGCAAAAATCGAACGCGACGATCAATCTCACGCAAACGTTTTTTATTATATTGATAGTCTGCATTCTCCGATCGATCGCCCAGAGAAGCCGCCCAATTAACTTTTTTGGTGACTTCAGGTCTTTCTTCTCGCCATAAATAATCTAGCTCTTCTTTTAAAGCCAAATACCCTTCTTTTGTTATTAAATTAGTCGCCAAACAGAACTCTCTCTTGTTTAAATATTGCAAAAACTAACTTGGCATTAGCTTTGCTTTTTCACTAACTCGTTATTTTATAAAAACCGACTTGATCATACAGGCACTTCATTATGCCCTTATATGCCTATATTGCAGCAATCTTCACTTTGCTTCTCAGTGCATGCGCGAATACATCGCAAAACAGTCTATTTACAAGCGATTTAGAGCAAACGCAGCGCTCTTTGCATCATCACGTCGAACAATTAACTCGCCAATTATTGCTAACATCATCAGACGAATTAACACTTGGTCAAAGTGTAGCTGTCGGCACTATCTTGCCCATCACTGAATTAAGTGGCAAAAACCGCCCACCAGCCAGTGTCTTAGGGCAACAACTTCAAGAAAGCTTAGTTACTCTTGCCGCGCAGTCTGGTTTAGATGTTATTGAATTTAAGACATCCAAAACGATTCATATGACAGATGATCAAGATGTCATGTTAACCAGAACGCTTAAAGATTTAGATCTCACCTTGGATGCTAACTACTTTCTGACAGGAACGTACTATAGCCAAGGCCAATCGGTCGTTGTAAATATTCGTCTTATTGATGTCTCAAGTCGAAAAGTTGTAGCCGCTGCCACAGATACCATTCCTATCGGAATGATGTGGGCAGGCTCAACACCAAGCACCTCTAATCAAGCTGGCAGTCTTTACCAAGGTATTTACTAAGGGATAACAGATATGCGACTCATTCTTCCACGCTTTCTTTCAAAGCACTTATGTGTTGGTTTACTCACTCTCAGCCAATCTGTAGCCATTGCAAATACTGATGAAGTAGAAACAAAAGATGAAGAGACCTCAACATTATCGCCATCAACACAAGCCAGCGTTTCATTTAGTGAAGAGCAACAAGAACATTTAGGGCAGCGAACCAAAGCTACAGAAGGCACACCTCATCCAATCAAGCTTTTACATAAAGACGTAAACTATTTTGTTCGCGGCTTAATGCAAGATTTGATGGCTAATCTAAGTTTCGTCAATGACAAAACCCCCATCGCAGTTAGTTCCTTTGTATTGCTCGACAGCAACTATCAAGAAACAAATTTACTTGGCTTACAAATATCAGAATCACTCATACATGAAGTGAACAAATTTGGTATTCCTGTCATTGATTTCAAATCTACCAGTGATATTCAGGTAACCAACTCAGGTGATTTTTTCTTCAGTAAAGATCCGAACAAACTTGCTGAAAATCTTCCAATTCAGTTTGTTATCGCAGGCACCTTAGCCCAACAACAAGGCGGATATATAGTAAATGCACGCATTATCGGCGTTAGTTCAAAAGCCGTTGTTTCTTCAGCTCAAGCATTTATTTCTAGAGAAGCAAGTCAAGCCATATTGGATAATGCCCGAGGGCATCAAGCTCCAACGATTCATGTTACAGGCGGTTAAGTTTTGCGCTCACCGAAAATTCTTCGACAAGTATTAATGATCTTATAGATTCGCTACAACAATATTTGGCAAAAACTTTGATGTCGATGCAACGACCTTATTCGTCTTGTGATGCGTAATACGTGCATTCACCACAACGCCTCGCTCACTTTGCACGAGTGTGCCGGTAAGAACATATTCAATCACTAAGTTTGGATTCAACTCATCTAAATCACGCGACAATGCGAAATCTCCAAGCTCATTCACTTGAATCGTTGCTCTCAGTTTATGATCACTAACAGGAAGCCCAAGTGCCTGAAGATCATTAATAAAATATTCCGCAAGCTGATTTCCTAGATAACTCGTCTTTTGCAAAGTCGTATCAAAGTATACAAATGACGCAACCAAAATAAGGCCGTTTAATTTAGCTCCCTCTAAATCATCGTACAAATTACCAGCCATTTGCTCAGTATACTCATGTAACAACCTGAAATTAGCACCACCAGTGTCATAGCTAAAATCGCCATCACTCGCGCCCGTTTGAGGAATCTCTAAATCATCACATGGATAGGAGTCGCCGGTACTACTTTCGCATAAGCCTTCATTGTTTTGTGCACTATTATTAGTTGAACTACACGCCGTTAATACGGTCACAAGCAAAACGGGTAATAAGTAAGACGGTTTCATAATTTCTATGCCATGTAATTTTTGAACGGAAAAATACTTCCGCGATAATATATCGTCTTCACAAAAAGCAAGTAATACGCCATATCACTACCCAATAACATGAGAGTACCTCAACATCTCGTGACAACAATTGTTATGATTGAAATTTTCTAGCTACAGATAGAATTGAACATAATGACTCGTTTATTCTGCTTTTTGATCATCCTTAGCATACAAAATGTTGCCTTGTCAGAGGATAGTGAGTTCGGCAGTTTTGACGACTTCAACGAAAGCTTCGATGAAGAGTTCGATTTTGACTTCACCTTCACACCCAAATCAACAATCGATACCGTGTCGCTTGAGTCTATCGACAATCCAGAACTCTCCGATGCAGCCATCGCTGGTGCGCTCAAAACGAGTGTCGAGTTTTCCGGTGAGGGGACTGATAAACCTGCATATGAACGCGTAGCAGAACGCGAGGAATCACAAAAGAAAATCGAACGAGAAGAAACAGAAACCCGAAAAGGGCAAGACGCAGAACAGAATGCATTCCCCGAAACACCGAGCCCTTTTATAGAAGAGCAATTTGTATATGACACGGGCCGGACTCTTGAGATTAAAACCACGACCGTAGAGCGACCTTAATGCCAAAACCTTTTTCCCAGTCTTGCGAAAACAACAAAGCCGTCATTAGCGACACACTATCAGCCTATGTTGATCAAGGCGGCCATCTACTCGAAATTGGCTCTGGCACTGGGCAACACGGCGCTTATATGTCAGGCAAGTTTTCGTCACTAATTTGGCAAACAAGTGACCGCGTTGAGTACCACGATGGTATTGAAGAGTGGGTCAGTGAGTCCAAACACGAAAACTTCCTTCCGCCATTCGAGCTAGACGTTAATTCATTTAACCCAAAACTATTGGTCGACCGCTACGATTATGTATTTACTGCAAATACACTGCATATAATGAGCGGGAGTGAAGTTGAAGCATTTTTCAGCTTGTTGCCATCACTTCTTAATGACAAAGGAATGGTATTTGTTTACGGCCCTTTTAATTACAACGGCAGTTACACCAGTGATAGCAATGCTCAATTTGATGTGTGGTTGAAAGAGCAGGGTGAACATATGGGAATTCGAGATTTTGAAACGATCAACCAACTTGCTGAAGACCATGATTTAAGTCTCTTAGCAGATTATGCCATGCCAGCCAACAACCGTTTATTAGTTTGGAAAGCTCGAGATTAACTGCATTATTATTCGGCTCAGTAGAACAATAGATTAGTAATTATCGACTACGCTAGTAGGACTTCATCCTCAGAAAAACTGTTATATGTTTTTGAAACGCATCAAGCATTTACTCATTCTTAGTACCGTCGCGGTTACTTGCCTGCTTGTTGCAGCTCATCACGTTTTAGGCACGAACTTGTTATACGTGGCTATCGCTAGCGTGGTCATTTGCCATCTCATTTTATTCTTTCTTGTCAAGCGTTCCTTTACGAAGGGCTCTCTTACAAAATCAACTGAGCAAGGCGCAGAACTCACTAAGTATAAACGTGAACAACAAGCGATCTTACAAACGATCGTAGACGCATTGATCATCATTGATGAACGAGGAAAAATTACGCAAATAAACCCAAGCTGCTCTCGATTATTGGGGTATAGCGAAGAAGAACTTTTAGATAAGAATGTCAGCATGCTCATGGCTGACAACTTAGCTAAACATCATGATCAATATATTCAAAATTACCTTGATACAGGGGATACTAAAATCATTGGTATCGGCCGGGAAGTCAAAGCGCGACATTAGCAAAGAAGTTTCGCTGTGCGAAAAGCTGGTCAAGGAAGCGACGCATGATCAGTTAACGGGCTTATCTACAAGACGCAAACTCGAAGAATTCGTGAACATGCTCATCAGTAGTTCACATAGATCAAACCGTTTGTTCGCAATCTTGTTTATTGACCTGAACAACTTCAAACCAATTAATGATCTACACGGGCATGAGGCAGGGGAAGCAGTACTCAAGAGCATCGCAAAACGAATCAGTGCTTTAACTCGTCAAGAAGACTTATGTGCTCGAATCGGTGGTGATGAGTTCGTGGTTGTCATATCTGAGTTGAAAAACAACTCAAAACTAAAATTCATTACCGCAAGGTATGCGAGTGAGCTAAGTAAAAATATTGCTTATGAAGATTACTCTATTTCGATCAGTGCAACAACATTTCCTGCTGACGGGAAAGACTACACGTCTCTAATACAGCATGCAGACCGTGCGATGTATAGAGAAAAGTTACGTGATGCTAACGGTCGATCTGATATATCTCACACACTCGAACCCAATGAAGCGGACAAAACCTGTAAACAACTATATTCACTGACGTATATCAGTGAATCATTAGTGTCTAAAGAAGGCATATTGGATGTCCTTAATCAGATTAAAGAAAAATCTGAAATCAATAATTCAAAGCAACACATTACAGGTAAATTGCTGCTAAAAGGAGAACACTTTCTTCAGCGTCTAGAAGGGGAAAAAGTGCATTTAGAGAAATGCTTCGAGCGAGTCAAAAAAGACAACAGGCATCAAAATATACAGTTACTGTATCTTGATAAGATCACGGATCGGTATTTTAAAGACTGGTCACAGATGCCAATCGTCACACTTAATGGCACATCCGATGCCTTTGATAAGCTAGTATCGGATGTTCAAACGCAAGACATTCATATGATCGATGAGCAATCAATTATTCATGTTTTTGATGCGGTAACTAATCTAAGTGAGGACAAATCAGCCCACCTAACATAACTATTCTACCGTTACAGACTTCGCCAAATTTCTCGGCTGATCTACATCCGTACCTTTAATCACTGCGACATAATAACTTAGTAGTTGCAAAGGCACACTGTAGAGAATCGGAGCGATTGTGTCGTCACAATGCGGTACATCTAATACTTTCATTGTTGCATCACTTTCAAACTTAGATGCCTTATCTGCGAAGACATACATCAAGCCACCGCGAGCACGTACCTCTTCCACGTTTGAATGAAGCTTTTCCATAAGATCGTTATCAGGTGACACCACAATCACCGGCATATCGGCATCAATAAGTGCTAATGGACCGTGTTTTAACTCTCCTGCAGCGTAGGCCTCTGCATGGATATACGAGATCTCTTTAAGCTTTAACGCACCTTCCATTGCAATCGGATATTGATCTCCACGACCCAAGAACAGACTATGATGTTTATCTGCGAAATCTTCAGCGAGCAGTTTAATCTGCGCATCCATCTCTAAAGCTTGGTCAATTTTACTCGGTAACGATTGTAGTGCCGATACGATCTCTTTTTCTTGGTCTGGGTTAAGCGCTTTATGTTTTCCAATCGCTGCGACTAACAGAAGTAAACCAGCTAATTGAACTGTAAATGCTTTTGTAGAAGCGACACCGATTTCAACACCGGCCTCCATCATGTAAGCAAGATCTGATTCACGTACTAGAGATGAACCAGGAACATTACAGATAGTGAGACTCGATTTATAACCGAGTTCTTTCGCTAAACGCAGGGCCGCTAGCGTATCTGCTGTTTCTCCAGACTGAGAGATAGTTACGATTAAAGCATTGTTATAAACAAACGATTTGCGGTAACGGAACTCAGAAGCGATTTCGACATTACAAGACACGCCAGCGTATTGCTCAAACCAATATCGTGCGACCATACCACTATGGTAGCTCGTGCCACATGCAATGATCTGAACGTGATCAATATCCTTTAAAATTTCTTTAGCATTGTTACCGAAAGCACTCGCTAACACTGCACCGTTTTCAACGCGTCCATTTAAAGTATTCTTCAAAGCGACAGGCTGCTCATAAATTTCCTTCAGCATGTAGTGTTTGAATTTACCCTTATCTCCAGCGTCATGCGTTATATCTGATTCGCTTACTTCCCGCTCAACTTGTTCATCGTTGAGATCAAAAATTGTTACGCTGTGGCGAGTTAGCTCAGCAATGTCTCCTTCTTCAAGAAAGGCAAATCTATTCGTAACGGGAAGTAATGCTAGCTGATCGGACGCTAAGAAATTTTCTCCAATGCCATAACCAATGACGAGTGGGCTACCAGAACGCGCTGCGACCAATCTATCTGGATCTGCTGTTTCCATTGCCACGGTTCCATATGCACCGACTAGCTGACGAATGGCTTGACGGAATGCTTCTAGAAGAGTGGAACTAGTTTTGCGTTCATGATGAATAAGATGGGCAATTACTTCGGTATCGGTATCGGACGTAAAAATATACCCTAATCCAATGAGCGTTTTTTTTAGGTCCAAATAGTTTTCGATAATCCCGTTATGTACGACGGTAATTTCGTTACTTGATGTGTGTGGATGGGCGTTTTGTTCATTAGGCTCACCGTGTGTTGCCCAACGGGTATGTGCGATGCCAGTACCACCTAAGCAAGGAGTTTCTGTTAGCGCGTCGGCTAATGCTTTCACTTTACCGACACGACGTACACGTTGAAATTCTCCGTCTTGAGATAACACAGATACACCTGCAGAGTCATAACCTCGATACTCTAAGCGGCGTAAACCCTCGACTAAGATATTAGCCACGTCACGCTGAGCAATCGCTCCTACAATGCCACACATACTTGAAACCCTTATTTATACTCGTTCCTTGAGAAAACCTAGTCTTTCGTTGGTTTTTTCCAATTGGAAATATTTACTTGCTTACCTCGCGCTACAGCGAGTTGATGCTCATCGACATTTTTTGTCACGACAGAACCTGCACCTACCGTTGCACCCTTCTCAATTTTTACTGGGGCGACGAGAGACGAGTTCGAACCAATAAACACATCATCGCCAAGTTCTGTTTGGTATTTGTTTACACCGTCATAGTTACAGGTGATCGTGCCTGCACCGATATTTACACCCGCGCCAATCTCTGCGTCTCCGATATAGCTCAAGTGATTCACTTTCGAACCTTCGCCAATATTTGTTTTCTTCGTTTCGACAAAATTACCGATTTTAGCGTTGTCAGAAAGCTTAGTTCCGGGGCGGAGTCGAGCATAGGGGCCAATATCGCAATCCGATCCAACAATAGAGTCCTCGATGACTGAATTCGCTTTGATAACCGTACCTGAGGCAATAGTAGTGTTTTTAATCAAGCAATTAGGACCTATTGAAACGTTGGCTTCTATTGAAACATTGCCTTCAAAGATACAATTTAAATCGATTGTTACGTCTTGACCACAGGCCAAAGTACCACGGATATCAATACGGTTTGGATCAAATAGGCTCACGCCGTTTCTTAACAAGGCTTCACCAAGTTGGGATTGATACCAACATTCAAGTTCACACAGTTGTAAGCGATCATTTACGCCTTGAACTTCTTCTGGAGAATTCGGAAAACACGCTTCAACTTCTTTTCCTTGATTAACCGCTAAAGCAACAAAGTCAGTCAGGTAGTATTCTGCTTGTGCATTATCAGCCCTAAGTTGTGGAAGCCATACATTCATATTATTCGAACTGAATGCCATGAATCCTGTATTTACTTCTTGGATCGCTAGCTGTTCGTCAGTTGCATCTTTTTGCTCGACAATCGCAGTTACTTCTTGCGCGATATTACGAACGATTCGACCATAACCTGTTGGATCGGCTAGCTCGATAGTAAGTAGCGCAAGCGTTTCTTCATCAGCCATCTCTACTAGCTCAGTAAGCGAATCTACACCAATTAGTGGCACATCGCCGTACAATACGAGTACTTTGGAATCGGAAGTTATGTTAACAGCAGCCTGAGCCACGGCGTGACCTGTCCCAAGTTGCTCGGTTTGCTGAACCCAATTGATTGGAAATGGAGAATTAGAAAATGCTTTCTGTACTTGATCAGCCCCATGTCCGATTACTACATGAAGACTTGTTGGATTTAACCGTTGTGCCGTATCTAAAACGTGTTCAAGCATCGGCTTTCCGGCCAATTCGTGCAAAACTTTTGGTTTTGCAGACTTCATTCTAGAGCCCTTTCCCGCGGCCAATACTACAACATGTAAATCCATAACCACTTCCATGATTTTCTAGTTAATAAAATTAAGTGTAGCGTGAACTTTAAACTTTGATCCGCTCACAATTATTTTTTCTTAAATAAAAAAGGCAGCCTTATAGCTGCCTTTTTAGCACTCGCTGAAAATTACTTTCTACGAATGTATTGTACCGCTCTCAAACGAGCTGTCGCTTCTGCTAGCTGCAAAGCAACACGGTTATAGTCCATGTCGCCTTTTAAGTTAGCAAATTCACGTTCCGCTTCAGCTTTCGCTTCAAGGGCGGCCGCTTCATCGATGTGATCAGCACGTTGAGCAGTATCTGAAAGAACAGTTACTACGTTTGGTTGTACCTCAAGGTAACCACCAGTGACATAGAAAACCTCTTCTTCACCGCCTTCTTTAACGACGCGTACTGGACCAGGTTTAAGACTAGTCATCAACGCTGCGTGGCCTGGAGCGATACCTAAATCACCAGACTCACCTGACGCAATCACTAGCTCAACAGAGCCAGAAAAAAGCTGTTCTTCGCAGCTTACGATGTCGCATTGTACAGTTGTACCCATAGGTCTTCTCCGGTAGAAATCAGTGTCGTAATAATTATCACGACACTAATAACTCAGATTACATGTCCTTCGCTTTCTCGATCGCTTCATCGATAGAACCAACCATGTAGAACGCCTGTTCTGGAAGGTCATCGAACTCACCGTTAAGAATGCCTTGGAAACCACGGATAGTATCTGCAAGAGACACATACTTACCAGGAGAACCAGTAAATACTTCAGCAACGTGGAAAGGCTGCGACAAGAAACGCTCAATCTTACGAGCACGTGCAACAGTTTGCTTATCTTCTTCAGAAAGCTCGTCCATACCAAGAATCGCGATGATGTCTTTCAATTCTGCATAACGCTGAAGAACTGTTTGAACACCACGAGCAACTTCATAGTGCTCGTTACCGATTACTAATGGATCCAACTGACGTGAAGTTGAGTCAAGTGGGTCAATCGCTGGGTAGATACCCTTAGAAGCGATGTCACGGCTCAATACAACCGTTGCGTCCAAGTGAGAGAACGTTGTTGCTGGTGATGGGTCAGTCAAGTCATCCGCCGGTACGTATACCGCTTGGATAGAAGTGATCGAACCAGTCTTAGTAGAAGTGATACGTTCCTGAAGAACCCCCATCTCTTCTGCTAGTGTTGGCTGGTAACCTACCGCTGAAGGCATACGACCTAGAAGTGCTGATACTTCAGTACCTGCAAGTGTGTAACGGTAAATGTTGTCTACGAATAGTAGAACGTCTTTGCCTTCGTCACGGAACTTCTCAGCCATCGTCAAACCAGTTAGCGCTACACGCAGACGGTTTCCTGGTGGCTCATTCATCTGGCCGTAAACCATTGCTACTTTAGAGTCTGTAGGAGTCTCTAAGTTAACAACGCCCGCTTCCTGCATCTCGTGGTAGAAGTCGTTACCCTCACGAGTACGCTCACCAACACCTGCGAATACTGAAAGACCAGAGTGCTTAAGTGCGATGTTGTTGATAAGTTCCATCATGTTAACGGTCTTACCAACACCGGCACCACCAAACAGACCAACTTTACCACCCTTAGCGAATGGACAAACTAAGTCGATTACTTTGATACCTGTTTCTAGAAGCTCTGCACTTGCCGCTTGCTCAGCGTAAGTAGGAGCTTTACGGTGAATAGGCATACGCTCTTGTTCACCGATTTCACCGCGCTCATCGATTGGTCGACCAAGTACGTCCATGATACGACCCAGTGTTTCAGTACCTACTGGTACAGAAATTGGAGCGCCAGTGTTTGCTACATTAAGGCCACGCTTAAGACCTTCTGTGCTACCCATTGCGATGGTACGAACGACACCATCACCTAGTTGCTGTTGAACTTCGAGAGTGGTTTCGCCACCGTCAACAGTCAACGCATCATATACATTAGGTACTGAATCGCGCGCGAATTCGACGTCGATTACCGCCCCAATGATTTGTACGATACTTCCGCTACTCATGTTCGGTTCCTCGTTAAAAATATATTCTTTATCAATCTCTTAATCGCTGTGCGCTAAACTGCAGCTGCACCGCTAACAATCTCAGAAATTTCTTGAGTGATTGCTGCCTGACGTGCTTTGTTGTAAACCAGTTGCAACTCGTTGATCATTTCGCCCGCGTTATCCGTAGCGGCCTTCATTGCAATCATACGTGCTGCTTGTTCACATGCTGCGTTTTCCACAACGCCCTGATACACCTGAGATTCGATAAAACGAGTCAATAATCCGTCGAGCAAAGCTTTTGCGTCGGGCTCGTAAATGTAGTCCCAATGATGTTGAAGCTCTTCTTCTCCAGAAGCCTTCAAAGGTAGCAACTGATGTAACTCAGCTTGCTGCGTCATGGTGGTCACAAATTCGTTGTATACAACATAAAGACGGTCGATCTTGCCTTCGTCATAAGCGTCAAGCATCACTTTAATTGATCCAATCAACTCATGCGCAGAAGGTTCTTCACCTAAACCGCTAACTGCCGCTACTACGTTTCCGCCGTAACTTTTGAAGAATGAGATTGCCTTTTGGCCGACGGCACAAATGTCCACTTCGACTTCTTGATCAGCCCATGTCTTCATATCGGCTAGTGTTTTCTTGAACAAATTAACGTTCAAGCCGCCACATAAACCGCGGTCAGTAGATACAACGATATAACCTACACGTTTAACATCACGATCTTTCAGATATAAGTGATGATATTCTGGGGTTGCATTTGCCAGGTGGCTAACAACCGCACGAATTTTCTCAGCGTACGGTTTGCCCTGGCTCATACGCTCTTGCGCTTTACGCATTTTACTAGCTGCAACCATTTGCATTGCACTAGTAATCTTTTGCGTACTTTTAACGCTAGAGATTTGATTTCGTATTTCTTTACCAACGGCCATTGTTAGTTGCCTATAAAGTCTGATTAAAAAACTCGATTAAACGGGCAAGCCCATCTAATTACCAAGTTTGGGTAGACTTAAATGTCTCCAAAGAACTCTTGATACCGTCTGCGATATCATTGTTGTAGTCGCCTTTCTCATTGATCTTATTCATAAGATCAGCTTGTTCAGCGTTCATGTAAGAAAGCAATGCTTCTTCAAATGCTACAACTTTGTTCACTGGTACATCATCAAGGAAACCTTCATTGGCTGCGTAAAGTACAACACCCATTTCAGCAACGCTCTGCGGGCTATACTGCTTCTGCTTCATGAGCTCTGTTACACGTTGACCGTGCTCCAATTGCTTACGAGTTGCTTCGTCAAGGTCAGAAGCAAACTGAGCAAACGCTGCAAGCTCACGATATTGAGCAAGTGCTAGACGGACGTTACCGCCAAGTTTCTTAATAATTTTGGTCTGAGCTGCACCACCTACACGAGATACCGAAATACCTGCGTTCATCGCTGGACGAATACCAGCGTTAAATAGGTTAGTTTCTAGGAAGATCTGACCATCAGTGATCGAAATTACGTTAGTGGGTACGAATGCAGATACGTCACCACCTTGTGTTTCGATAACTGGTAGCGCTGTCAAAGAACCTGTTTGGCCTTTAACTTCACCATTAGTGAACTGCTCTACGTACTCTTCACTAACTCGCGATGCACGCTCTAGAAGACGTGAGTGCAAGTAGAATACGTCACCAGGATATGCTTCACGACCTGGTGGACGACGAAGAAGCAATGAAATTTGACGGTATGCCCAAGCTTGCTTAGTCAAATCATCAAATACGATCAATGCATCCTGACCACGGTCACGGAAGTATTCACCCATTGTAGTACCAGCGTATGGCGCTAAGAAAAGCATTGCTGCTGGATCTGCTGCACCCGCCGCAACGATGATGGTGTGATCCATTGCACCGTGCTCTTCAAGCTTACGTACTACTGCTGCGATAGAAGACTGCTTCTGACCAACCGCTACGTAGATGCACTTAACGCCTGTACCTTTTTGGTTGATGATTGCATCAATTGCAATCGCAGTTTTACCTGTTTGACGGTCACCGATAATCAACTCACGCTGACCACGACCGATTGGCACCATTGAGTCAATTGACTTAAGACCGATTTGAACTGGCTCGTCAACAGACTTACGCGCGATTACGCCTGGTGCAACGACTTCGATAGGAGCCGTCATGTTTGTTTCGATAGGACCTTTGCCATCGATTGGGTTACCAAGTGCGTCAACAACACGGCCGAGAAGCGCTTCACCGATTGGCACTTCCAAAATACGACCAGTACAACGTACTTTCTGACCTTCTGCTAGGCCATTGTAGTCACCTAATACAACGACACCTACAGAATCACGCTCAAGGTTAAGCGCCATACCGTAAACACCGTTTTCAAATTCAACCATCTCACCGTACATTACTTCGGCAAGACCATGAACTAGAACGATACCGTCAGATACGCTGACGATCGTGCCCTCGTTTTGGGCTTCAGAAGAAACATCGAGCTGCTCGATGCGCTTCTTAATGATTTCGCTGATTTCAGCTGGGTTTAGCTGTTGCATGCTTTTAAATCCTCAAATCTGAATCCGCTACCTAAGCACTTACTGCTTCTGCAAGTTTGGCTAATTTGCCTTTCACAGATGCATCAATAACTAGGTCGTTCGCGCGAATAATTGCGCCACCTAACAATGACTCATTGGTCGTTGTTGATAGGTTTACTTTACGATCTAGTTTCTTGCTCAATGCTTGTGCCAGCTTCTCTTGTTGTTCACTACCCAAGTCGTATGCACTTTCTACTTCTACGTCTACTGACTGCTCAAGTTGCGCTTTAAAAGCTTCGAATAACTCTGAAATCTCAGGCAACAATGCAATGCGATTGTTTTCTGATAATACGTGAATCAGGTTACGCGCTTCTTGATTCAAAGCATCGCCGCATACATCACAAAATGTATCGGCTTTCGCTTTGCTAGTTAGTGCAGGGTGATCGAGAACAACAACCATATTCTCTTCCTTCGCTACCGCAGAAGCTGCAGCTAGCATACTTGACCAAACGTCAAGGCTATCAGTTGCTTTTGCTGCTTCAAATGAAGCTTTAGCGTAAGGTCGGGCAATCGTGATTGACTCTGCCATCATCCACTCTCAATAGTTAAATTTCAGAGGCAAGCTGGTCTAGTAACGCGCTGTGCTTGCTTGCATCGATTTCTGCGCCAAGAATCTTCTCTGCACCTGCTAATGCAACTGCTGATACTTCTGCACGTAGTTCTTCACGTACACGATTCTTTTCTTGCTCAATTTCTGCTTGCGCTGCATTCAGAAGACGATCGCCTTCAGTTTTTGCAGTTTCTTTAGCCTCGTCAACGATTTGGCTAGCACGCTTGTTCGCTTGCTCAATAAGCTCAGCTGCTTTAGTTTTTGCTTCTTTCAATTCTTCATCTGCTTTTTGTTGAGCAAGTTCCAAATCTTTTGAAGCACGGTCAGCTGCAGCTAAACCATCGGAAATCTTCTTTTCACGCTCTTGCATGGCAGCCATGATTGGCGGCCATACATATTTCATGCAGAACAACACGAAAACAGCGAAGAAGATTATTTGTCCTATAAGTGTGTAATTAAGATTCACACCAATAACCTCGCTTTGTTGCCGGTTTACTTAGTCAGAAATACTTAAACCTTAATGGATTAAGCACCAACACCTGGAGCAACTACGAAGATCAAGTACATAGCAATACCAACACCGATGATTGGAATAGCATCGATCAAACCAGCAAGTAAGAACATCTTACCTTGTAGCATTGGGCCAAGCTCTGGCTGACGCGCTGTGCCTTCAAGCAAACGGCCGCCTAGAAGACCCATACCTACTGCTGCACCAAGTGCACCCAAACCAAGCATAATTGCAGCTGCAATGATTACTAGTTCCATTTTTTTCTCCTATCTTTTAGATTTCAATTTAAAAATGAAGTGAGTAAAACTCGTTTAGTGGTCTTCGTGAGCCATGCTCAAGTAAACCACGGTTAAAACCATAAATATGAACGCCTGAAGAGTGATAACTAGAATATGGAAAATCGCCCAACCTAGTTGTAAGAAGCCACCAAACAGACCAAAGAATAGTCCCGCGCTGTACATAACGGCGATCAAAATAAAGATCATTTCGCCTGCATACATGTTACCGAATAGTCGCAAACCTAAAGAGAAAGGTTTTGCCAACAAACCAACCAGTTCCATGAACAAGTTTACTGGGATAAATAACCAGTGATTGAATGGATGCATTGTCAATTCTTTAACAAATCCACCCAGACCTTTGATCTTGATTGAGTAGTACAGCATCAAGATAAAGACAGCGACCGCCATGCCTAACGTGATGTTAGGGTCCGTAGACGGAACAATTTTGTGGTACTCAACACCTAAGGCCATCATCAACGAAGGAACAACGTCCACTGGAACAAGGTCCATCAAGTTCATGAGGAATACCCAAACGAAAATCGTTAGAGCAAGCGGAGCAACCAAAGGATTACAACCATGGAACATGTCTTTAACATTGTTGTCGATAAATTCAACGATAATCTCAACAAAGTTTTGAAGACGTCCTGGAACACCAGAAGTTACAGATTTTGCTACGAGAGCGAACAACGCGCAGAAAATGACACCTAGTCCAAAAGACCATGCCAAACTGTCCACGTGAAACGCATTAAAGCCCATAGCAGAAGCTTCTGCTGAGCCGTGCGCCATTGTCCAAGTATCTGCTTCTAAAACAGTACCATCGTAACGTTCATAACCAGCGGGCAACTTACCATACGTGAGATTGGTTAAGTGGTGCTGGATATACTCGGTAGTTGTTGGGTTTTCACCTGCCATAGTTAAGGGCCTACACTTACTTTTAAGAAACTTGTTTAAGGTCTATTTGGCTGTTAACAGCGGATAGATCCCATTAGTTAAGACGAGCACAATAAAAGTCGTCATTAACGCAAATACATCTACTTCTTTATAAAAACTAAATGCCAGAGCAAATCCCATTGCGATTAATAGCAATTTGGAACTTTCCGCACTGTAAAAGCTCTGAACTGTTTTGGCCGCTGCTCTTGCCCCCATATATCTGAAGGACTTAAATGCAAAATATTGCTGAGGAATAATAAAAACCACACTTCCTATAAAGGCTGACAAGGCACTATTCTCACCAGAAATCAGGTAAAAACTGATGACTGAAACGGCCATGACCAAGCACTGAATTCCAAAATATTGGATCAATGGTGGCTTTTTAATTTTCAACTCCAAATATTTATTGGGCGAACAGCGAATACGATGCCCTAAAACGGTTCTTTTCCGCACTATAAAAAAGCGCGGCAATTGTATGGTAAATACCCCTACCATTCAACACTTGGCAGTGCGAATTAAAGTTAGATTGATAATTTTCGTTATAAAGTTTTTTCGTTGCCCATTAACGGTTTAGCCGATGTTCTTATTATTTTATGTGGGAAAGGATGCCGTCTAACTCATTGAGAGAGTTGTACGAAATCACTAACTTACCTTTTCCACCTTTACCATGAGCAATATCAATGCTTGCGCCAAGCTTCTCAGAGAGATCTGTTTCAAGGCGCAAGATATTGGGGTCTTTCTCTGCTTTTGTTGCTTTTTTCGTCGCTGGCGCTTCTAACATTTTTCGCACGAGCGCTTCGGTTTGTCTAACTGACATCGATCGACTATTTACTTGATTCGCGGCAGATAACTGATCTTCTTCGGCTAACGCTAACAATGCCCGACCGTGGCCCATTTCTAAGTCGCCATGCTCTAGCATTAATTTCACATCATCGTTCAAATTCATCAGTCGCAATAAATTTGTAACCGTTGAACGAGATTTGCCAATAGCCTCAGCGACTTCTTGTTGCGTAAGATCGAATTCATCTTGCAAACGTTGCAATGCAATTGCCTCTTCCATCGCATTTAAGTTTTCACGTTGAATGTTTTCGATCAATGCCATAGCTACAGCAGCTTCGTCTGGCACATCTCGAACAATTGTAGGAACGCGATCTAAACCTGCAATTTGTGAGGCTCTCCAGCGGCGCTCGCCTGCGATAATCTCAAACTTACTCTCTGAGATAGGACGAACAACAATCGGCTGCATAATACCTTGCTGTCGAATCGATTCCGCTAGCTCTTCAAGCGCTTGTTGGTCCATGTCGCGGCGTGGCTGATACTTACCTCGCTGGATCAACTCGACAGGGATCTCTCGAAGATGCTTTTCGTCATGAGTCGATTTTTTTAAGGCTTCTACATTTGAGCCTTTCAAAAGAGCTCCAAGCCCTTTTTCACCGATTACCCGCTTCTTAGCCAATTTACTTCCTCTTATACAGCCATCAAATTAGGCTGTGTTTTTTTCTTAGAACGTCGAACGATTTCGCCAGCTAAAGCTAAATAAGCTAGAGCACCTCTGGACGATTTATCATAATACAGTGCTGGCATACCATGGCTAGGAGCTTCTGCTAGTCTCACATTTCGAGGAATCGCTACCTTGTAGACTTGGTCACCAAAGTACTCTTCTAACTCCTCTGATACATCTTTAGTTAGACTATTACGAGGGTCGTACATGGTGCGTAGAATCCCTGAAATTTTTAAATCAGGGTTTATCGTTTCACGAATCTGCTCAATTGTAGTCATAAGGGCTGCCAAACCTTCTAATGCGTAATATTCGCATTGCATCGGTATGATCACGCCATCACTTGCGGATAAGGCATTCACCGTCAACATATTTAATGATGGAGGGCAGTCTATAACAATAAAGTCGTAGTTAGTACGTACTTCGTTTAAACCCAAGCGGAGACGGTGCTCTCGACCAATTTCATTTAGTAACTCAACCTCTGCAGCCACTAAGTCGCCATTTGCTGGTAAAACATCAAATTGCCCATGTGTCGTTTCTACAACAACCTCTTCAAATTTGGCTTTTTTCGTTAGTAAATCATAGACAGTGCGATCTAATTCATTCTTCATAATGCCGCACCCCATCGTCGCATTGCCTTGGGGATCAAGATCAATCAAAAGGATCTTTCGCTTTGTCGCTGCCAAAGACGCGGCTAAATTAACGCTGGTAGTCGTTTTTCCTACACCGCCTTTTTGATTAGTTACTGCAAAGATTTGAGCCACAGGCTTACCTATTTCTTACTTAGTTTGATGTTTTTGCTTTTTCTATAATAAGTAAATGACGCTGTGCATCACAACCAGGGACAGTTAGCTTTATCACATCTTGATAAACATACTCTGACGATAGTGCACTTGCTTCATTTTCCACTTCGCTTCCTTTCATAGCAAGAAGCTTTCCATTTTCTGATAAACAAGGGCCACATAAACTGGCAAAATTTTCTGCAGCAGTAAATGCTCTGGAAATTATGGCGGGGAAAAAACGCTTACCAACAAGTTTTTCTATTCGCGTATGCAGCACCTCGACATTTTTTAACCCCAGAGTAATCGCTGCTTGCGTCAAGAATCGCGTTTTTTTGATATTGCTATCGACCAAGGTAAATTGGCTATTGGGAAACAGTAGCGCAAGAGGAATACCAGGTAAACCAGGTCCAGTACCCACATCCATGATTTCTGACTCAGTGATAAACGGAACAACGCTTAACGAGTCAATAATATGGCGCTCCAACATTTCTTTCGGATCGCGAATCGCTGTTAAGTTGTAGGTGGAGTTCCATCGATACAGTAGTGAAACATACTCAACTAACTTATCTGCGTTCTGAACACTTAGCTCTATGCCGATTTCACCTGCAGCGTTTAACAGACATTCAGAAAACCCTTCGGTATTAATCTGGCCCACAACTAATTCGTCTCTTTCACGGATATTGCGCGCTTCATACTCGCTTTTTTCATGAACACCAGAACAAGTGAGATAGCAGCAGGTGTTACGCCAGGAATGCGCGAAGCTTGAGCAATCGTTGTAGGCTTCTGAGTCATCAACTTTTGCTTCACTTCATTCGACAAGCCCGATACTTGTTCATAATCAAAATCATCTGGAATCACAGTATTTTCATTCTTACGCAGCTTATCTATCTCATCTTGTTGACGTGAGATATATCCTGCGTACTTTGTCTGAACTTCTATCTGCTCAGCGACATCTTCTCGAGTAACGTGCTCAGGATCTAATTCAGAAATGTTTTTATATCCAATTTCGGGTCTGCGTAATAATTCTTCCAAGCTGTATTCGCGCGAAATCGGGTTTGGTAATAAATCGTTCAACTTATTTGCTTGCTCTGAGTTTGCCTGAACCCAAGTACTCTTAATTCGGGCTTGCTCTTTCGCAATTGCTTCTGTTTTTTCTTGGAAAAAAGACCAACGCTCATCGCCAACAACACCAAGATTGCGACCAATCTCAGTCAATCGGAGATCTGCATTATCTTCTCTAAGCAGCAATCGATATTCGGCACGACTGGTAAACATACGATATGGCTCAGAAGTACCTGAGGTAATTAAGTCGTCAACCAAAACACCGATGTATGCTTCGTCTCGACGCGGATACCATTGCTCTTTGCCATTAGCTCGCAACGCAGCATTTAATCCAGCAAGCAAACCTTGTGCGCCAGCTTCTTCATATCCTGTGGTGCCATTGATTTGTCCGGCAAAATACAAACCGTCGATAAAGCGCGTCTCAAGGGTATGTTTAAGATCTTGGGGATTAAAATAATCATACTCGATTGCATATCCTGGACGCGTGATATGCGCATTTTCGAATCCGGCAATAGAACGCACGGCAGCGAGCTGTATATCGAAAGGCAAGCTGGTCGAAATGCCATTTGGATATAATTCATGCGTTGTTAAACCTTCAGGTTCAACAAAAATCTGATGTGTGTCTTTGTCTGCAAAACGATTAATCTTATCTTCAATCGATGGGCAGTAACGAGGCCCCGTCCCTTCAATCACACCTGTGAACATAGGCGAACGATCAAAGCCTGAACGAATGATGTCATGGGTACGCTCATTGGTATGTGTAATAAAACACTCAATTTGACGCGGATGTTGCGCTACATTCCCCATGTAGGACATGACGGGAGTAGGTGAGTCGCCTGGCTGGCGTTGCATTACGCTGAAATCTACACTTCGTGCATCAATACGAGGAGGCGTTCCCGTTTTTAATCTACCGACACGGAAAGGCAGCTCTCTCAAACGATTGGCTAGCGCAATAGAAGGAGGGTCTCCGGCACGTCCGCCACTATGATTTTCTAGGCCAACGTGAATGACACCACCTAAAAAGGTTCCCGTAGTCAGTACGACCGATTCCGCTCTAAACGTTAAGCCCATATTGGTGATCACACCTTTTACGGAATCACCTTCAACAACGAGATCATCAGCAGCTTGCTGGAATATATCTAAGTTTGGCTGATTCTCTAGGATATCCCTGATCGCAGCTTTATATAAAATTCTATCTGCTTGAGCGCGCGTCGCTCTAACTGCAGGTCCCTTTCGACTATTCAATACGCGAAATTGTATTCCCGCCAAATCAGTCGCTTTCGCCATAGCGCCATCAAGAGCATCAATTTCTTTTACTAGATGACTCTTACCAATGCCGCCTATAGCCGGGTTACAAGACATTTGTCCAAGCGTCTCGATATTGTGCGTCAACAATAATGTTTGCGCGCCTGTCCGTGCTGAAGCGAGAGCTGCTTCAGTACCAGCATGACCACCACCTATAACAATGACATCGTAAAGCTTTGGATATTCCACAAATAACCTCTAAAAACGGAATAAAAAAGGGCGCGCAATTATAATGAGTCACGCTTCGCTTTAACAGAATGAAATGTATATTTTTTGATCAAATTTAACTAAAGCTATGAACTTAAATGATTTTTTGCAAATATTCGCTTTTTATCCAAAGAGTTATCCACAGAATTTTAGAGATAAGACTTAAAATAAACATCATAA
>NZ_LWFH01001332.1:0-999 GCF_001635725.1 Oleiphilus sp. HI0066 | reverse complement strand
CCTTGCTCGATAATAGCTCTCGTATAACTCTGAAATAAACTTGACTTAAAAGCTTCGACAAAGCGATTACGCTGATCTTTATCTGCACGTTTTGCATATTTTCCCATCACGCGCGCAGCAATTCGACGAAAATCGATAATACCACTGATAGCCTTTTCCATGTTCGCGTAGAACACTTCTGGGTTTGTTTCGTAACCCTCTTTTTCCGCTTCAAAGGTCGCCAATATCTGAGCAACATTTTGCTCAACCGCTTGCTTTACAACATCCGATTCATCCGCATGAACCTTAGCTGTGAACATGGCAACGAGAAGGAAAACAATACCCGCCAATCGTGCACTAAACATATTTTATCTCTTAAATGTCTGCTTGACCCGATGCGAATGCACCGATCAATTTTTCAAGATTTAAGGCTGACTGCGTATCAAAAATAGTATCGCCGTCTTGCAGATACTCTTCATCAGCACCAACACTTATTGCGACAAACTTATCTCCTAACAACCCAGAGGTTTGAATTGACGCAACACTATCAGTCGTCAAGTTATCGACTTCGGCGTAAATTTCCATTTCCACCAAAGCCATTGCAGATTCTTTATCAAGACTTACATCGCTCACGCGACCTATCGCCACACCAGCCATCGAGACACGTCCACGAACAGACAGACCACCCAGATCATCAAATTGGGCATAGACTTTGTACGAGTCTTTTTGTGAATCGAGCGACAGGCCACTAACTTGCAGTGCGAGAAATATCAGAGCGGCCATTCCTGCGACCATAAACAATCCCACAACTAATTCGACTGATTTGTTATACATACATATTCTCATTTAGTTCCATCAAAGCGATCTTTACAGACCACCGAACATCACTGCAGTAAGCAGAAAGTCTAGACCAAGGATAGCTAATGACGAATAAACGACCGTTTTGGTCGTCGCATTACTAATTCCTTCAGAAGTTGGAATCAGATCATAACCTTGAAAAACCGCGATCCAAGTTACAAC
>NZ_LWFH01001331.1:0-1369 GCF_001635725.1 Oleiphilus sp. HI0066 | reverse complement strand
AACTTTTGTTGAAGTGAGAAGAATCAGTAAAGCCTGCTTCAGCCGCAGCATCGGTCAATGTCATCCCTGCCCCCACATTTTCCGTAGTCTTATACAAACGGCACCAAAGTCTATAGCGCCTAATGGGTATGCCCGTCTGCTTTTTAAAAAGTTCCATCAACCTCGATTGAGATAAGTTTGCAACATTAGCGAGATCAGAAAGGGATAGGTTTTCACTTATAGTTGACTGAATATGTTCGATAACACTCTTAATTCGTTTATCAAGCCAATAATTATGCTCAACACCAATAATTTCGTTGGTTCGCAGAATGAGCGATAGGGAATGAAGAATTTCCTGAGAATCAAAGGGCGCGGAACTCAACTCTAGAAAACAATTGATATAAATATCTTCGCTCTCAGCATCATAAAACGCGGTACCTTCGTTAGCATTCATCAAACTAGAAAGTAATCGATAGTCTTTTCCCAATGGATCTAAAGTGCAATTTGCAAAAAGCTCACCCTGCGTATCGATAATGACTGGCATACCCGCTGGAAGAAGCAAAGTTCTGCACTCGATTGGCTGAGTCATCTCACTGGTAATAAACCGAATGGGTTTATGCAAACCAAACATCAGTGTTGCAGCGCCAGTAGAGATATCTAGCGGATCAGTAAGTCGACCGATAAGGAGAGTACGTTGTTCCCACAAATAAAGTAGCGGACTTGCGCTCGTCGATTCCATGCCAAAGTTCTTCCTTCATTTTGCTTATTTTTATAGGATTGCAAACAGCACCGACCAATATAGAGCTAATACTCTAATACTGTCATATCTTAGAAATAATCTCAGGAAGACGTGTTCAAAATGTGCGCAGGATTAAGCAATTAAAAATCCAAGAAACAAACCGTGAGTTCATACAAGCATCTTGAAAACAAATAACTTACCGCCCTCTTCTACCTAACCAGTTGCGACAGCGGCACCCATTAATTTTATTATTTTTCTATGAACGTTTTCAGGTTGTTCAAAGCAGCTTGATAAGAACGAGCACCTATTCTCTCAACTAAACCACTGAGCAAAGATAAAGAACGGTGGACACGGAGACCGATACGATATTTTACTTCAACCTCTTTCTCCATTTGCTGAATTGAAAACTCTTCCACTAATTCATCTGCATATGGAATAGAAACAGCTGAGACACGATATGCCACCTTTTGATTAGGCTGAGTAATCAAAAACTCTTCCCTAAACAGAATAAAATAATTCAGGGTTACAATCCGAGATAAGCATCCTGCCTCCTCCAATAACGCAGTTGCACTCGTCATCCCAGGAAACCAATGAGGCCAGGTATTCGGATTAATTAGCGCGTCATAAACGCTCTTTGCGTCTGAGCTAATG
>NZ_LWFH01001330.1:0-1075 GCF_001635725.1 Oleiphilus sp. HI0066 | reverse complement strand
ACGACGCAATAATAATGTGCATCAAACCGATGCCTGAATCAGGAACAAGTGCTGAAATCAACATACCGCTAACAAGCAGGCTCAACATCAAACTTAATGCGACAAAAGTACGGCAATTACGCGAGTGACTTCTGCGTGACTTAGATACGTGAAGCTTAATTTTGTCGCCAATATGGAAGCGATCAGCCGCTTCAGGGTCGATACAAGTGAAGCTTACAGGGCCGTCTTCACTTCTATATTCTAGAACAGGGTAGTAACCACTTTTGGTCGTTCCACGATGAGAGGATGGTGAAAAGACATGTTGAACGCTTTTAACAAGTGCATTCATTTTGTGCGTACTTTGAAGGAACCTTACATAGTCCCGCGTCAATAACAGCCCAGCAATTGCCATGGTCGCGGCCATTGCTATATTGTACATCTCAACCAACATCTACTACTTACAACCTCTTATAACACGCGTTTAGCAACATCCTGTCTACACGTTTGCGTTTTCGCTGCCGTCATTCTTATGCTTTCTAATCAACAGCGTCACACTAAAAAGGAGAATTGCTTCTCATTTGGGAGGGTGATTATGCGCACAAAGGCAGTGCTTTGCAAGCACGCATAAAAAAAGCGCGTATAAACGCGCTCACATGGATACTACTTCTTACCTAAAGCCGGACTGAAATCTACTTACTTCTTACTACACTACTGCTTACTACTGGCTAAGCCCTAAATTGGGGCAGAGCCATAATTCATTGTTGGTTTTTTAGGAGGATCTGCTCGTACATTGTCAGCAATCTGGCTAACTGCGCCACCTTTACTCAAAAACGCGTCTACATCTGCGCTGAGTTGCTGTCGAACATTATTACGTAAGTTGGCCGGAGACTCGCTCGAACACGCAGCGATAGGCCCATTGGCTTGCTGAGACATAGTGATACCTTTTTACCCGCACGGTAAAGCTATTTAGTTGTCATTACTGCGCCACTTTGTGTGGCTTAATTTTATAGTTTGTAGCCGATCGGTCTGTAAGGTCTGGAGCTTGGTAGAACTCGTTAATGACCTTCGCCAATTTTTAGCTTACGTAATAAATATA
>NZ_LWFH01001329.1:0-1127 GCF_001635725.1 Oleiphilus sp. HI0066 | reverse complement strand
ATTTAAAACATCGGTATAGGCTTTAGCGATCGATAGAGAAGTTTGTTCTGCTTGCCCCAAGGCTTGGTAATAACTTGCTTGCATCGCGAAGTCAGCGCGATCATGTTCGCTCACATTCGCAAAGCCGCGAAATACAGGAATAGTGAGCTGTAACTTTGCTTGGGTTCGCGTTTGATTGGTCTCACCAACGCCTTGTCGATCGATATCTTCTTTCCCAGTGTCAGCGCTTAAATCTAAGCTTGGTAGAAAGTTTCCTTGCGCAGCGCCTAAGTCTTCTCGCGATGCGTAGTAGCTTTGCAGAGCGACCGACATTTCAGGATTACTTTGTAGTGCTTCGAAGGTTGTTTCTTCTAAGGTTTTAGAGTGAGCCAGAGAGGATGAGACAACACTCGATACGAGAATGCAGATCGTCGCTCTAAGTCGCATATTTGGATCACTCCTTGATAATGTCGCGGCCAGATGTTTGGCGGAATTTTTATTTATATTCAGCATAGTAGATGTTTGTTTTTTGCGCTAGAAAGTCGCACTTGAATATAAAAATTCTGTGACAATGTATTTTTTTTATAAGTAGTTGATTTTGTTGGATTTACATTTTTATGTCTAAATCGTATCGTTCCGCCCAATGATTCACATTTTTGGTCTTAGTATTACGAGGCCTCTCTCGGAGAGATTATGACGAAAGGACTTATCCAAATTCTTCCTGCAAGCCTTGCTTCAGTATTGCTTGTTGCGTGCGGTGGAGGCGGAGGAGGCTCTGCGGGCACGATTCAAAAGTGTTCCTCTTATCCTGAGTTGAATAATCCTAACTCGAACTGTCCTGCTTGGCATGATGAGCAAACCTTAGCTGAAACAGGTGCGACGGCACGCAGTATTGATAGCCCGGCTATTTCTATCGATGAAGATGGCAATATCTCCGCTATTTTTAGGCTTGAGATGGATAATGGTGCTCAAGAGGGTTTCAAGGACATCACCTATGAATACGACAATGCGCAATGGAGTGAACCGCCACCAAATTTATTCTTAGATAATGTGCTACCGAGTGTTGCGACTTTTATTGATGAAGGCGTTCGTACTTTTGCGTTCACATCGGGTTCCTCGAGCACTGATACTGTGACGGTGCAACAAGG
>NZ_LWFH01001328.1:0-1141 GCF_001635725.1 Oleiphilus sp. HI0066 | reverse complement strand
GCTATTTTCGTATTTGCATACATGCTTGTCATCGGTGAAGAGTACCTGCATTTACGTAAGTCAAAACCTGTGATGGTGGCTGCAGGTAACCTTTGGATTCTTGTAGCAATCTCTTACAACATGGCGGGTGACACGACGAGTGCGCATGTGATGATTCAGCATAATATCAGTGAATCTGCTGAGCTATTGCTGTTTTTGCTTGCCGCAATGACATATGTAAACACCATGCAAGAGCGTAACGTATTTGCTGCGTTGCGTTCATATTTGGTTTCTAAAGGGTTCTCTCTTAAAGCGATTTTTTGGATAACCGGTGCTTTGGCATTTGTGATCTCTCCGATTGCAGACAACTTAACAACGGCACTTGTCATGGCTGCTGTTGTGATGGCTGTGGGCGGTTCGAATGCAAAGTTTATCGGTATGGGCTGTATTAACATTGTTGTTGCCGCAAATGCTGGTGGTGCGTTTAGCCCGTTTGGTGACATCACTACACTCATGGTATGGCAAAAAGGTTTAGTTGAATTCACTGAGTTTTTTGCACTATTGGTACCATCCATTGTGAATTGGCTTGTGCCAGCATTGTTGATGTCACTGTTCTTGCCAAANGGACAGCCAGAGGGTGTTGATGAAGCCGTGACCGTGAAGAAGGGCGGTATCGTGGTTATCTTCTTGTTCTTGGGAACTATCGCCATGGCCGTGTCTTTCCACAGTGTTCTTCACTTGCCTTCGATGGTAGGCATGATGACCGGCTTGGGTGTTCTGAAAATCTACGGCTACTACCTCAAAATCACGGGCGAGAATACCTTGCGCACCATTGAGCAACACGCTGGTATCAGCGAAACAGAGCCGGGAACCTTTGATATTTTCGATCAATTACAGCGCGCAGAGTGGGATACATTGATGTTCTTCTATGGCGTGGTGTTATGCGTTGGTGGCCTAAGTGCGTTTGGCTACCTCAACTTGGCGTCTATTTTTATGTACGAGCAAATGGGCGCGAGCTGGGCCAATATTTTGGTCGGTGTGTTGTCGGCGATTGTCGATAATATTCCTGTCATGTTTGCCGTGTTAACTATGCTTCCTGATATGTCAGTGAATCAATGGTTATTGGTGACATTAACCGCTGGAGTAGGTGGTTCGATGCTTT
>NZ_LWFH01001327.1:0-553 GCF_001635725.1 Oleiphilus sp. HI0066 | reverse complement strand
GGTAGATTGATTATCTACTTTAGAGCTTGACTCGGTTTTGGTGCCGTTGCCAAGGTCGATTTCCATAGTAGTGGCCAAGCTAGAGGTTTTTTTGACTACTCGAGTCGATGGACTATCGCAGTCATCACCCGCAGGGGCGTAGGTGAGGGTATGGTCATCGCTAAGGTACTTTGTGTAATCCAAGCCTTCGGCAGCGTTTGACGTGTCATCACTTTCCATTTGCGCTAATAATGAACCTGACTCTTCTTTTTTCTCTGTGTTTTTTACTTCAGATGCAGCCAGTCTCTTTTGTATTGCTTCCTGAAACTCAGCGTAAGAGTTGTAGGTCTCTCGCGTATCGTCACATAATTGCCAACCAGTTAGGTTATAGAAATCAAGGTTTCTAGTGACGTAGACGTTGTGGTACTCATCGAAGATTTGAGCTAGCTGTACATACTTAGGGTCACTTAGGTTGGCGTGTTGGCCGACTGATGCCCCGGACTCCATGATAATTTGCTGATTAACTTGGTCCATCTGATAGTTGACCATTGCCTGCATACATCCGGTAGTACTT
>NZ_LWFH01001326.1:0-2839 GCF_001635725.1 Oleiphilus sp. HI0066 | reverse complement strand
GTTCTCCGGGTGTGTTCTTCGATCACGATAAAGGTAAAACTCACTCATCAGGCAAGTTGCTTCATAGTGCTCGAGTGATTCCATATCGTGGTTCTTGGTTAGACTTCGAATTCGATCCAAATGACAACGTGTTCGTTCGTATTGACCGTCGTCGTAAGCTTCCAGCAACAATCTTGATGCGTGCTCTAGGTCTAAGCTCGCAAGAGATCTTGGATATGTTCTTCGACACTGGTCGTTTTGAATTGTCAGCAGACAGCTTCAAACTCGAACTTGTTCCTTCACGTTTGCGTGGCGAAATCGCAACGTTTGACATCAAAGATCCTGACGGTGAAGTGATTGTTGAAGAAGGGCGTCGAGTTAACGCCAAGCAAATTCGTAAGCTTGAGAAATTAGGCGGCGCGCTTGAAGTTCCTAAAGAATACCTATACGGCAAGGTATTAGCGAAAGATATCATCAATGAAGATACTGGTGAGCTAGTTGCTAGCTGTAATACAGAAATTACAGAAGAAGTCGTTGATGCATTAGTTGCGGCGGGTATCGAAAGCATTGAGACGCTTTACACTAACGAACTTGATTGTGGCTCGTTTATCTCTGATACCTTGCGTATTGACCCTACGAATACTCAATTAGAAGCCTTGGTAGAAATCTATCGTATGATGCGCCCAGGCGAGCCACCGACTAAAGAGTCTGCTGAGAATTTATTCGGTAACCTGTTCTTTACATCTGAGCGCTATGATCTTTCGGCAGTTGGCCGTATGAAGTTCAATCGTCGTCTTGGGAGAGCTGAAGAGACGGGCGAAGGCGTTCTTGATAATCAAGATATCATCGATGTGTTGCGTACCTTGATCGACATTCGTAATGGTAAAGGCGAAGTTGATGATATCGATCACCTTGGTAACCGACGTATCCGTTCTGTTGGTGAAATGGCTGAAAACCAATTCCGCGTAGGTCTTGTGCGTGTTGAGCGAGCTGTACGTGAGCGCTTGAGCATGGCTGAGTCTGATGGCTTGATGCCACAAGATTTAATTAATGCAAAACCAGTTGCTGCAGCAGTCAAAGAGTTCTTTGGTTCTAGCCAGTTGTCTCAGTTCATGGACCAAAACAACCCTCTATCTGAGGTAACGCATAAGCGTCGTGTCTCTGCGCTTGGCCCAGGTGGTTTGACGCGTGAGCGTGCAGGATTCGAAGTACGTGACGTACACCCGACTCACTATGGTCGTGTTTGTCCAATCGAAACGCCTGAAGGTCCGAACATCGGTTTGATCAACTCGTTAGCAACTTATGCGCGTACTAACTCATATGGTTTCCTTGAGTCGCCTTATCGTAAAGTTGTTGATGGTCATGTTACCGACGAAATCGAATACTTATCTGCAATCGAAGAAAGTGGTTATGTTATCGCACAGGCAAGCGCTGTTGTTGATGATGGAAATAACCTTACAGAAGAATTGGTAACTGTTCGTCATAAGAACGAAACCACAGTAATGCCTCCAGAAAAAGTTAATTACATGGACGTGTCACCACGTCAGGTTGTATCTGTTGCGGCATCACTTATCCCATTCTTAGAGCACGATGATGCGAACCGTGCATTGATGGGATCGAACATGCAGCGTCAGGCAGTTCCTACATTACGTTCAGATAAGCCTCTTGTTGGTACCGGTATCGAGCGCATCGTGGCGCAAGACTCAGGTGTTTGTGTCGTGGCTGATCGTGGCGGTGTTATTGAGAGCGTTGACGCTGGTCGTATCGTTGTTCGGGTTCATGATGACGAGGTAGACGCGGGCGACGCAGGCGTAGATATCTACAACCTAACTAAGTATGTACGTTCTAACCAAAATACTTGCATCAATCAAAAGCCACTTGTGCGTCAAGGTGACTCTGTTGCGCGTGGTGACGTGATGGCAGACGGCCCTTCAGTAGATATGGGTGAGCTGGCGCTAGGTCAGAATATGCGTATCGCATTCATGCCTTGGAACGGTTACAACTTCGAAGACTCGATTCTAGTATCTGAGCGAGTTGTCCAAGAAGATCGCTTCACAACTATCCACATTCAAGAGTTAACGTGTGTTGCGCGTGACACGAAGTTGGGTAGTGAAGAGATTTCTGCTGATATTCCAAATGTTGGTGAAAGTGCGTTATCTAAATTAGATGAATCAGGCATTGTTTATATCGGTGCTGAGGTTGGCCCGGGCGACATCCTAGTTGGTAAGGTGACGCCAAAAGGTGAAACGCAATTAACTCCTGAAGAGAAGTTGCTACGTGCGATCTTTGGTGAAAAAGCATCAGACGTAAAAGATACGTCATTGCGTGTATCCACCGGAACGCGCGGTACGGTTATCGATGTTCAGGTATTTACGCGTGATGGCGTTGAGAAAGATCAGCGTGCACTTGATATCGAAAACTCACAGCTTGATAAGTTCCGTAAGGATCTTAAAGATGAGTATCGTATCTTGTTGGGTGCAACGTATGAACGTCTCACTGCTGCATTAGATGGTCAGGCAATTGTGTCTGCTCCAGGTCTTAAGAAGGGCGATACGCTTTCTCAAGATTATTTGGCAGCCCTTGAAGCGTCAGATTGGTTTAAGATCCGTTTGGCTGATGACGATTTGAACGAACTTCTTGAGAAGGCGGAAGCATCTCTTGAAGAGCGTAAGAAAGAGCACGAAGAGCGTTTTGAAGTGAAGAAACGCAAGCTTCAAACGGGTGATGATTTGGCGCCTGGCGTACTCAAGATCGTTAAGGTTTATGTTGCGATTAAACGTCGCATCCAGCCTGGTGATAAAATGGCTGGCCGTCATGGTAACAAAGGTGTTATCTCGGTCATCATGCCTGTTGAAGATAT
>NZ_LWFH01001325.1:0-555 GCF_001635725.1 Oleiphilus sp. HI0066 | reverse complement strand
ATACAAAGAACGAGGATTAAAAGATACCTCAATCGCTGATGATGATTTGATCAAAGCGATGACCGAAGCGCCAAAACTTATTGAGCGTCCGATTGTCGTGAAAGGTGACAAAGCCGTTCTTGGTCGTCCACCAGAAAACGTATTGGAATTGATTTAATGTCGAACCCTTACGTCCTCGTTCTGTATTACTCGCGTAATGGCGCAACAGAAAAAATGGCAATGCAAATAGCTCGCGGAATCGAATCCGTTTCATGTATCGAAGCACGAGTACGGACTGTTCCTCCAGTGTCTGCAAACAATGAGCAAAGCATTGCAGCGGTTCCGAATGAAGGTGCCATGTATTGCAGCGATGAAGACCTCAAAGACTGTGCGGGTCTCGCATTAGGTAGCCCAACTCGTTTTGGAAATATGGCGGCCCCTTTAAAATACTTTTTAGATGGCACTAGCAGCCTATGGATGAGCGGTGCGCTATCTGGAAAACCGGCAAGTGTATTTACCTCAACAGGTTCAATGCATGGAGGGCAAGAGACGACGCTGCTTTCAATGATGATCCCT
>NZ_LWFH01001324.1:0-873 GCF_001635725.1 Oleiphilus sp. HI0066 | reverse complement strand
CTATTTATTTTTGTACTCTGAAAACAAATGAATCATCAAGCGAGCCAAGNGAGTCGAGGTCCCATTCTTCAAAGCAATTCTAAGGATCTCTACATTAGGAAGCTTGTTGTCCTCTTCGGCTAACTCATCGCTTAGATGATTGAGCAATCTTAGTCCTAGGGCGCTAAGCGTCGCCTGCTCAATCGCTTCTTGTCGAAGCGTTGACTCAAAGCTCATGTATCCTTCGCTTTCTAGCCACAACATTGCTCCGAAACAGGCCTGAAAACGAGGGCTATGAAGCCCAAATTCGTCAGGATTATCTGGGCCTGCAACGTCTTCAACAAAAACCGAACTTTTTACAGGAAAGCTCTGATAAAGCTGCAATAGTACGACCGCGCAATCGCGATAAAACTCTTCAATGTGTATGTCGTACATGCTTTATTCTGTTTCAGGAAGCTGCTTGTAGGTCTGTAAAAATTTTTCGAAACGCGCAATCGCATCTCGAAGTACATCTTCACGCGGTAGGAATACAAAACGGAAATGTTGAGTGTCTTGCAAATTAAAGCCAGTACCATGCACGATGAGAATTTTTTGTTGTTTGAGCAAGTCGAGTACTAGTTGTTCGTCGTTGTAGACTTTGTGAACTTCAGGGTCTAGCTTCACGAACATGTAAAGTGCGCCTTCTGGCTTAGTACATTGTACGCCGGGAATCTTATTCAACAGCTCGTAAGCCAGATTACGTTGCTCGTAGAAGCGACCACCGGGGATGATCAGATCATTAATGCTCTGGTATCCACCAAGAGCGGTCTGAACGGCATACTGTGCTGGAACGTTTGCGCACAAACGCATTGAAGCCAACATATCTAATCCATCGATGAAGTCAGACGCTAAATG
>NZ_LWFH01001323.1:0-695 GCF_001635725.1 Oleiphilus sp. HI0066 | reverse complement strand
CACATAAAACACAACCACAATGGCATAGAACCAAGTAGTAAAAAGTTATCTTTAGGGAATGTATATAAACCTAGATCAGCCAAAATGCTGTCAGCGATACAACCAAATAAAATAACGACCGCACAAGCCACATATGTGCTGCGATTTCGAACAACAAAAAAGAAATGTGCAAGCAATACAGCAAGAGGAGCTAGCGCTATCTGCCAGCCCTCTAGAATCGCAGCAAACCAGAGACACTGAAACAACACAGCATTTACAATGACATGCTTTGTTGCATAGTCAGCGCGAACACTGGAACCTTGAGTTGCTGTTATCTCAGCCATATTTGCCTCAATTAAACCACGGCCTCATCTCGAAACTCTGGTTTAGCATAGACTAGATGAGATACACCGATTGAACGTTCCGCAAAACCGCCCTCACAGTAACACAAATAAAACTCCCACATTCGCTGAAATGTCTCACTGTAACCAAGCTCAGTAATCTTTGCCTTCTCTCGCTTACAGGCCTCATTCCAAGCAGATAGCGTTCTTGCGTAGTGTTCTGCGAAATCAAACTGAGAAACCATGCGTAAGTCTGAACTATCTCGCATCGCCTGTGTTAATGCGGTAATAGAAGGAATACAGCTACCAGGAAAAATATAACGCTGAATGAAATCAACATCTTTTCGCGCGCGGTCATAACGTTGATCGGCAATC